>JBGSUF010000109.1:0-9833 GCA_041736285.1 Hyphomonadaceae bacterium
AACCTGCAGGGCGATGCCCCTTTCACCCCGCCCGGCCACGTCGCCGCCATTGCCCGCGCCTGCGCCGCTCCAGGCACTGACTGCGCAACACCCGTCGTGCAACTGTCATGGGCGGCCCTTGATGACCTGCGCGAACACAAGCGCACCGAGCCCTTCTCCGGCACGACCTGCATTCGCCACCCCGCCAGCGGACAGGCCCTCTGGTTCTCCAAGGCCATCATCCCCGCCATCCGCAAGGAAGCCAGCCTGCGTGCGGCCTCGCACCTCTCGCCGGTCCTGCGCCATATCGGCCTCTACGCGTTCCGGCTGGAGGCGCTGCGCACCTTTGCCTCCCTTCCGCCGTCCGCCTACGAGGAGACCGAGGGCCTTGAACAATTGCGGGCGCTGGAAGCCGGGCTGATCATGAACGCCGTGATCGTCGACGCGCCGGACATCTCCATGGCGGGGATCGACACGCCGGCCGACGTCGCCCTCGCCGAACGGCTGATCCGGGAGACAGGCTCATGATCGAACTTGTCATCGTCCGCCACGGCAACACCTTCGATCCCGGCGACACCGTCACCCGCGTCGGCGGACGAACCGACCTTGCGCTATCACCCTCCGGACGCACCCAGGCCGCAGCCCTGTCGATGGCATTTGCAGACACCATGTTCGAGACGGCCACCGCGTCGCCCCTGCGCCGGACACGCGAAACCGCGCAGACCCTGCTGGCGGGCGGACCGAGCCCCCCGGCTCTCGAAACCGCCGATTTCCTGCGCGAGATCGACTACGGCCCGGACGAGAACCAACCCGAGGACGCCGTGATCGCAAGGCTTGGACAGGACGCTCTGGCGGCATGGGACGCCGAGGCGGTCATGCCCGCTGACTGGTCTCCCCGCCCGGAGGCCATCACCGACGGCTGGCGGCGCCATCTCCACGCGCTATTGGCCCACCAGCCCTCCGGCTCGCGCCACCTCATCGTCACCAGCAATGGCATTGCCCGCTTCATCTTCGCCGCGATTGATGCGTCGCCGCTGCCGGCCGACCTGAAACTCAAGACCGGCGCATGGGGCCGCTTCCTTCTGGCGAAGGATTTTTCCGCCGCCATGCTCGAATGGAATTGCCGCCCCTGAAAACCGGATGCCGGAGAGGAACGCCGCTTGCCGGATTCCTCCCCTTGTGATTTGCTGCAAAACGATAAAATCCTCCTCAAAAAACCGCACGACCCAAGGGAGACTTCCATGCGTTCAACACTTACAGCCCTTTCGGTGCTGGCCTTCGCTTCGGCCTGCGCCGTGACGCCCACCACCGAGGACACGACCAGTTTGACCACTTCTTCGACCACATCCACCGCCATTTCGGGCTTCGTGGCCCCCTCCACCGACGCCGCCGCGACCGATCCGCGGGAGTATCTTGAAGAGGTGGAAGGCGAGGCTGCGCTCGGATGGGTGCGCCAGCAGAATGATCGTTCGCTGGCCATGCTGAAGACCGACCCGCGCTTTGCGAAGTTCGAGGCCGACGCGCTCGCCATCGTCAACTCGACCGACCGCATCCCCTATGGCTCCGTGCGCCGTGGTGAGGTCTTCAACTTCTGGCAGGACGAAACCAATGTTCGCGGCCTCTGGCGAAAGACCTCGCTGGACAGCTACGCGACCGCCAGCCCGGAATGGACGACCATTCTCGACTTCGACGCCCTCTCGGCAGCCGAAAACGCCAACTGGGTCTTCTCCGGTAGCGACTGTTACGCCGCCAAGGGCAGCGACCGATACACCTGCATGGTTTCCCTGTCGGACGGCGGCAAGGACGCTGTCATCCAGCGCGAGTTCGACCTGCAGACCCGCACCTTCATTGAGGGCGGCTTCGTGACGCCCGAGGCCAAGCAGTCCACCGCATGGGTCGATTACGACACCATGCTGGTCGGCACCGACTGGGGCGGCGATGGCTCGACCCTGACCGAAAGCGGCTACCCCACCACCGTCAAGCGCTGGAGCCGCGGCACCCCGATGGAGAGCGCCGAGACGATCTACACCGGCGACCGCACCGATGTCGGCATCTGGCCATTCGTGCTTGAGCTTGACGATGGCCGCCGCCTGCAGGGCGTGGTCGAGGCCGATACCTTCTTCACGTCCAGCTATTTCTGGTTCCCGGAAGGCGAAAGCCAGCCGGTGCAATGGCCGATCCCGCCGAAATCCTCTCCCGTCGGCGTCTACAAGGGCCATTTCCTCTTCACCCTGCAGCAGGACTGGATTGCCGAGCGCGTCTGCGGCGCCGGCGAAAGCTGCGCCGAGGGCAACACCATCCGCCAGTCGTTCAAGTCGGGCGACCTTGTTGCCTTCGACCTCGACACCTTCCTCGAAAACCGCACCCTGCCGCCCGTGCAGATGGTTTTCCGCCCGACAGCCAAGCAGGCCGTCAACGGTGTGGCCGTCTCGAAGGAAGCGGCCCTGCTGTCGATCAGCGACAATGTCGTCGGCCGCCTGCTCCGGCTTGAGCCGACGCCGAACGGCTGGTCCACATCGACCGTCAACCTGCCCGGCACGGGTGAGGTCAGCGTCGCCTTTGCCGACAAGGATGAGGACACCGTCTTCCTGTCCTATGACGGCTTCCTGACCCCCGACAGCCTGCTGTCATGGGACGCGGCCACCGGGGCCGTGAAGGAGCTGAAATCTGTCCCGGCCAAATTCGATGCCGACGGCCTCACCGTCCAGCAATTCGAGGCCACCTCGCCGGACGGCACCAAGATCCCGTATTTCGTCATCCACCGCGAAGACATCGTGCTCGACGGCTCAACCCCGACCCTGCTCTATGGCTATGGCGGCTTCCAGATCTCGATGAACCCCGGCTATTCGGCCATCATGGGCAAGCTCTGGCTTGAGAATGGCGGGGCCTACGTGCTCGCCAACATCCGTGGCGGCGGCGAATTCGGCCCCGAATGGCACCAGGCCGGCCTGAAGGGCAAGCGGCAGGTGATTTACGACGACTTCATCGCCGTCGGTGAGGACGTCATCGCCAAAGGCATCACCTCGACCCCGCATCTCGGCATCATGGGCGGGTCCAATGGCGGCCTCCTGATGGGCGTGATGCTGACCCAGCGTCCCGACCTCTGGAACGCCGTCGTCATTCAGGTGCCGCTGCTGGACATGCTGCGTTATCACACTCTGCTGGCCGGCGCGTCGTGGGTTGACGAATACGGCTCGCCCGAGATTGCGGAGGAGCGTGCCTTCCTCGAAAGCATTTCGCCCTATCACAATTTCGACCCGGCGGCGGACTATCCGACCCCGTTCTTCGTCACCTCGACCAAGGACGACCGCGTCCACCCCGCCCACGCCCGCAAGATGGCCAAGCTGTTTGAGGAGACCGGCAAGGACTTCCTCTACTACGAGAACATTGATGGCGGACACTCGGCCGCTGCCAACCTCAAGGAGCGCGCCACACGCTCGGCGCTGGAATACACCTACCTCGCGCGCCGCCTCGGCCTGACCATCGAGTAAGCGCCTAAAGGAAACCCTTCGCCAGAAGGGGAGGCATCGGGGGGGCGGCATTCCGGCATGGAGTGCCGCCCTCTGCTTTCGTCGGGGGCTTCATCTTTTGCGGCCATTGCGGCCCCGCCGGGTCAAGGTCGGCGCAGCGACATTGACCTGTGTGCCCGGTCTGCCTAGTTGATCGGCTGTTTGCGCCAGAAGAGATGACACCATGACCGACATCGCCGCCCTCGCCGAAGCCGCCCGCGCCTGGCCGTTCGAGCTTGCGCGCGAACTCAAGGCGCGCGTCGAACGGCAGATCGCCGACGGTCACCGCCAGCCGGAAACGCCAGTCGTCTTCGAGACCGGTTACGGCCCCTCCGGCCTTCCCCATATCGGCACGTTCGGCGAGGTCGTGCGCACCACCATGGTCCGCCACGCCTTCGAGACGCTGACCGGCGGCGCCTATCGGACGCGGCTGATCTGCGTCTCCGACGACATGGACGGCATGCGCAAGGTGCCCGACACCGTCCCGCATCCGGAACGCCTGCATGAACACCTTCAGCGCCCCCTGACCTCCGTGCCGGACCCGTTCGGCACCCATGACAGCTATGGCGCGCACATGAATGCCCGCCTGCGCGGCTTCCTCGACAGTTTCGGTTTCGATTACGAATTCGCCTCCGCGACAGACCTTTATCGCTCTGGCCGTTTTGATGCCATGCTGCTGCGCGCGCTGGAAAAGTTCGACGACATCATGGCCGTCATGCTCCCCACCCTGGGTGAGGAACGGCAGGCCACCTATTCGCCCTTCCTGCCGATTTCCCCCACCTCCGGCCGCGTTCTCTACGTGCCGATGATCTCGACCGACCCGGCCGCCGGCACGATCACCTTCGCAGATGAGGACGGATCGCCAACCACCCTCAAGGTTACAGGTGGGCATGTAAAACTGCAGTGGAAACCGGATTTCGGCATGCGCTGGGCTGCCCTCGGCATTGATTTTGAAATGTTCGGCAAGGACCATCAGGCCAATGCGCCGATCTACTCAAGGATCACCCGCGTGCTTGGTGGTGAACCGCCGGTCCAGTATGTCTACGAACTCTTCCTTGACGAGCAAGGCCAGAAGATTTCCAAGTCGAAAGGCAATGGTATCACCATCGAGCAGTGGCTATCCTATGCGCCGCAGGAAAGCCTTGCGCTCTACAATTTCCAGAACCCGCGCAAGGCCAAGCGCTTGCACCTGGACGTGATCCCGAAGGCCGTCGATGAATACCTCGCTCTGCTTGAGAAATACGAGGGTCAGTCACCCGAGGAGCAGCTCGAAAACCCGGTCTGGCACATCCATTCGGGCCGGGTGCCGACGCAGCCTTCACCGGTCTCCTTCGCCCTCCTCCTGAACCTTGTGAGCGCCGCCAATGCCGAAACGCGCGAGCAGCTCTGGAGCTTTATCGGCAAGTATGCGCCGGGCACGAGCGCCGTGTCGCATCCGCTGGTCGACCGGCTCGCCGACTTTGCCCTGCGCTACCATGCCGATTTCATCCTGCCGACCAAGTCCTTCCGCGCGCCGGACGAGAAGGAACGCGCCGCCATGGCCGACTTCTCGGCGCGCCTGCGCGCTTATGCCGGCCCGCGCGATGGCGAAACCCTGCAAAGCCTCGCCTTTGCTGTCGGCCGGGAACACGGCTTCGAGAATCTGCGCGACTGGTTCAAGGCGCTCTACGAAGTCCTCCTTGGCCAGAGTCAGGGCCCTCGGTTCGGCAGTTTCACAGCGCTTTACGGCATTGAGGAGACGGCGGACCTGATCGACCGGGGCCTTGCCGGAGAAATCTCCGGATGAGCCCGTCTGGCGCGCCACTTGCACGCTCCGGCGGCATGAAAGCCGTGCGCCAGACGACAGAGCCGTTTCCGTGGAAGGGCACGCTTTACTTCCTCGCCGTTGCCGGGGCCGGGCCGGGCGTGGTCGCGCGCGTGCTGTCGATGGACTGGCACGGCCGCACAGCCTTGCTTCTCACCGTGGCGACAATCATGGCGCTCGCCCCCGCCGTCCTGCTGTTTCGGGGGCGCCGGATCATTCCCGTCTTCATCCAGTCCCTGCCGCTCCTGGCCTATGCTCTGATCTGCATCATCAGCAGCCAGTGGTCAGCGGCGCCGCGATGGACCTTCGTCAGCGGCGTCATCCTGAACCTTGCCGTTTTCTCGGGGCTGCTCGCCGGCATGTTCCTGAACTGGCGCGAGATCATTCTCGGCCTCGTCTGGGCAACGCTCATCCTGTCGGTCGGCTCGATCCTGTCCATCCCCGCCGGCGGGGTCATGGTCGAGGAATATGCCGGGGCGATGCGCGGGCTATGGCCGGAAAAGAACGAGGCCGGTTCGGTGTTCGCCATTGGCGCGGTCGCCGCTGCCATTGCCGGTCTGCAGGAACGCCGTCTGTGGTGGTTCGCCGCCATGGTCTGGCTGCTGGCGTCGATTGTCCTGACCCAGTCGGCGACCTCGCTCGCCTCAGCCATTGCCGCGATCGGTCTGTCGGTCGTCATTCACATCATCGGCGCCGGGCCGCGACGTCTGGTTGTCGGACTGTGGGCGGGCCTGACGGCGGGTTCGGCCATGATTGCCATGATGATCACCAATTTCGGCGTGTTCCTGAACCTCCTTGGCCGCGACAGCACGCTGACGGGTCGCTCGGCGATCTGGGCGGCTGTGATGCGCCGCGTCGAGGAACGGCCGATGTTCGGCTGGGGCTATGCCTCGTGGTGGTCGGACGACAACGTGCTGCGGCCCTGGCTGATCGAAGAAGTGAAGTTCAAGCCGCAGAGCGCGCACAATTCAGCGCTCGAAATCCTCGTCGGCACCGGCATGGTCGGGCTGTCTTTCATGCTCGGCGTTCTCCTGGTCGTGTTCGCCGCCGGGGTGAGCCGTCTTGGAATTGCGAGGTCACCGCAGCGCCACGTTCTGGCATTCATCGCCTGCATCCTGATCCTCGGCATTTCTGAATCGACCATCACAGGTCCGGAGGGGCTCACCCTCGTCATCCTGTCGGTGATGACGGCCAGGGTCAGCTTCGCGTCCATGCCGCCCCCGCCGCCGCACTCCCGCGCCGCCTGAACGCCCCCTAACGTGACGCCCCTCACCTGACGCCCGCGCCACCTGAACGCGAACGGTGTGGTCTGCGCGCCCGCGCCGCGCGCTGGTGAGTTCGCCCCGCATGCGCTAAACTGTCGCACATGGGACACCGCATCATCACGCCGGGACGCTCGCCACACGCCTTGTCAGCACGGATACTGGCCGCCGTCGTCGCCTTCGCTGGCTTCGCCCTTCCGGCCGCCGCCGCCCCGAGCACGCAAACCCCCCGCCCTCCAGTCCAGCCAGGCCCAGCTCGAACTTGCCTTCGTTCAGGGCCAATACGCCGCCGTGATTTCGGGCGGCGAACAGGCGGCCACGGCAGACAGCCTCGCCATTGCGGCCCGGGCATTGCTGGCCGCTGCAATCTGCGGGACGGGCGAGCCTGTGATGGCCGACATCAGGCGCGCCGAAGGCCTTGCCCGCCGCGCCATCGCCCTTGATCCAACCCACATTGAGGGCCGATTGCAGCTCGCCATCGCGCTGTCGCTGCAGGCAAGATCCATGACGATCGGCGAGGCACGCCAGTCCGGCTTTGGACCAGAGGCCCGGGCCCTGGCCGAATCCGTTCTCGCCGACGATCCCGGCAACGCCTACGCTCACGGCTTCCTTGCGGTCTGGCACATCGAAGTGCGTCGCCGCGCCGGTCCCCTCGGTGCGCCGGTGATGGGCGCGAGCCTCTCGGCCGCGCATGAACACTACGAAGCGGCCCGAACCCTCGCGGGCGGCGATCCCGGCATTCACTGGCAATATGCGCGTGCCCTCACCGCTCTGGATGCCCGGCGTTTCCGCGCCAGCATCGTTACCGCCCTGCGCCGCGCCGAAGCCTGCGACCCGGCCAGTGCGATGGAGGCGGTCATGCAGTCACGCGCCGAAACCCTGGACCGCCTGATCGCCGAGGACGCACCCAATCTCGCTGCGTGGGCCGCGGTCACGCTGTAGCGGCGCAAGCTCCGGCCGCAATCGCTACTGGCTCGCCCAGACGATACGCGCGATCCACGCAATCTCTTCCGGCGCCAGGATGCGCGGCGGGTGCAGCGGATTGCTCGACGCCAGCTCGATCCGCCGCGCGCTGCGATGAACCAGCAGCTTGGCCATCACTTCCCCGCTGGACGTGCGCGCCACAACGCGGTCACCGACCCTGACGCTTTCGCCCGGCGCCACGACGACCCGGTCGCCCGCGCGGTAGATCGGCTCCATAGAATCACCCGTGATTTCAAGCGCGTAGACCCCCTCGCGGGATTCAAGGCCCGGAAACTCCACCTCGTCCCAGCCCGTGCCGACCGGGAAGCCCGCGTCGTCGAAAAAGCCGTCGCTTCCGGCCTTCGCCAGCCCGATCAGTGGCACCGCCCGCCCGGCCCTGCCAGAAATCAGCGCGGCAAACTCGTCAATGTTGCAGCCCACCGCATCGAGCGCCTTTGACAGGCTCTCCGTCGACGGCCAGCGCGGCTTGCCATCGCCGGCCGCAAACCGCTTGGACTTGTTGAAGGCGGTCGCATCAAGCCCGGCCAGCCTCGAAAGGCCGGACGCTGTCAGCCCGTGCCGCAAGGCCAGAAGGTCAATTCCCCGCCAGATATCGTCGTGCCGCATCGCATTGGTTCCATTTCGCCAAGGCAGGCGAAAAAGCGCTAACAACAGCCTAACATTTACCCGCGCTTAATAGGAATATCAACCTATCTTTTGGAATAAAAGCGTATAAAGGTACACTCACAATCCCAGGGCCGCCGACTTGCAGACGATGCTGAACCCTGCCATTCGTGCAGGCATGACAATGGTTTCACGATTTGGCGCACCCGTCCTGAAGGCCCTTCCCCCGGAAGCGGCGCACAATGCAACGATTGCCCTGTTGTCCGCCGGCCTTGGTGCGCCCTCCGCCCCGCCCGCCTCGACGCGGCATGAGGGACTGGCCGTCACCCTGCCGGTTTCCGGGCTTCGCCTGCCAAACCCTGTCGGCCTCGCGGCGGGCTTCGACAAGGACGCGCGCGCCTATCGCGCCATGCTGAATTTCGGCTTCGGCTTTGTCGAATGTGGCACGGTCACGCCCCGCCCGCAGGAGGGCAACCCCCGTCCGCGACTTTTCCGCCTCACCGAGGACCGCGCCATCATCAACCGGATGGGCTTCAACAATGGCGGACTGGAGGCCTTTGTCTCCCGCCTCGGTCATGCCGTCGCCCGCCGCGGACCGGTCGGCGCGAATGTCGGCGCAAACAAGGACAGCTCCGATCGCATCGCCGACTATGTCACTGGCCTTTGCGCCGTCTGGCCGCACGCCGATTACATCACGCTCAACATTTCCTCGCCGAACACGCCCGGCCTGCGCGGACTGCAGGACCGTGCTGCGCTGGAAGACCTGCTCGGCCGCACCGGCGAGGCGGCCCTCGACCTTGCGCAGTCCGGCGCCCGCAAGCCACTCTTCCTGAAAGTCGCGCCAGACCTCGACGCCGAAGCCATTGAGGAAATCTGCAGTGTTGCGCTGGCCGCGCCCTGCCTGCAGGGCCTGATCGTCTCCAATACGACGCTTGCGCGTGCTGAAACGCTCCGCAGCCGCCATGCCGGCGAGACAGGGGGGCTGTCCGGCGCGCCGCTGATGCGGCAGTCGACGGAAATCCTGCGCACCTTTGCCCGCCGCCTTGAAGGTCGGCTCGACCTCATCGGCGCCGGCGGCATCACCACGGCTGAGGATGTCCGCGCCAAGCTGCGCGCCGGCGCGCATGCCGTCCAGATCTACTCCGCGCTGATCTATCGCGGGCCACACATGGTTCAGGAAATCTGCCGCGAGCTCACCGAATTCCCGGCCTGACCGCCCCCCTCGCCTTCCCCTCCCTGCGCGCCTATCTCCCCCCTATGGCCGCATTCATCCACCACCCTGCCTATGACGCCGAAACCGTGCCCGGCGATCACCGCTTCCCGATGCGCAAATACAGCGCGCTGGCACGGCAACTCATGCTGGACGGCCTTGTCGCGCCTGGCGGCTTCCTCATCCCGGAACCGGCCAGCGCCGCCGATCTCACCGCCACGCATGACCCCGCTTACGTCGATGCCGTGCTGTCGTGCAATGTCGACCGGGCAACATCGCGCCGAATCGGCTTCGAGATGACCCCGGCGATGGCCTTGCGGGCCTCCGCCTCGGCGGGCGGGACGATGCTTGCCGCGTCGGCTGCCCTTGAGCACGGGCTGGCCCTCAACACCGCTGGCGGCAGCCACCATGCCGACCGCGCGGGCGGCGCAGGCTTCTGCATCTTCAACGATGTCGCCGTCGCGGCGCACCACCTTCTGGAT
>JBGSUF010000159.1:0-18729 GCA_041736285.1 Hyphomonadaceae bacterium
GGCCCTGAAGGCTGCGGGCGCCCGCCTCAAGACGATGGTCAGCCGCGGCGGCGTCTCCGGCGTCGTTGAGGGCCGCAAGGCCGGTTTCGAGGCGGCCTCCACCGACATGGACGAGGTGCTGGCAGACGCTGAAATCGACACCGTGGTGATCACGACCCGTCACGACACGCACGCCCCGATGACGCTCAGGGCCATCGAGGCCGGAAAACACGTCTTCGTCGAAAAGCCGCTCGCGCTCGACCTGCCCGCGATTGACGCCATCGAGGCGGCGATCCGGGCCCGTGTCGATGCCACCGGCACGGCCCCGCACCTCATGGTCGGCTTCAACCGGCGGTTTTCGCCCTATTCGGTCAAGATGAAGGCCCTGCTCGACACCGTGCATGAGCCCAAATGCCTGATCGCCATCATCAATGCCGGGGCCATCCCGGCCCAGCACTGGACGCAGGACAGCGAACAGGGCGGCGGCCGCATCATCGGGGAGGCCTGCCACTTCATCGACCTGATGCGCTTCTTCGTTGGCGCGCCGATCAGGGGCGTGCAGGCCCGGCAGGTTGGCCGGCCCGCCGCCGATGGCGTTGCCGCCGACAAGGCGACCATCACGCTCGACTTCGAGGACGGCTCGATCGCCACGGTTCACTATTTCGCCAATGGTCCCAAAGCCCTCGTCAAGGAGCGCTATGAAGCGTTCGCTGGCGGGCGTTTCCTGCGGCTCGACAATTTCAAGGCGCTCGAACAGGTCGGATGGTCCAAGGACGCCGCGATGAAGGGCACGCAGGACAAGGGCCACGCCGCCGCGATCAACGCTTTCGTTTCGGCGATCCGCACCGGCGGCCCGGCACCGATCCCACTCGCCGAGGTTCTGGAGGTCAGCCGCTGGACCATCGAAGCGGCCAACGCGGCAACGCGCTGAACGTTTGATTATCAGGGGCCGACGGGGCGAAGGGCGCTGGGGATGATCATCGACGAACCGCGAATGCCACCGGCCCGCAGGATCCTCCCATGACCGGCCTTTCGACGAAACTGCGGACCTATCTGGCGCTTGGCCCGACCAATCTCGCGCGCGTCGCCCGCTACCGGCTTGGCCTGCGCACGGGTCTTGGCGGCGTGCGACGGATTGCGTCGCCGACACCCTCCGGCCCATTTTTCCGCAAACCGGACCTGCCGCCCTGCCCCGCGCCAACCGCCACCGGATGGACACGCCAGACCCTGCTCTTCAGCCACAATCAGACGGCCCTGCCCGGCGATGGCGGCCCGCCCGACTGGCACGCCAATCCGTTCAATGGCGAGCGCATTCCCGCGCCGAACCGTCTCTGGTGGCAAATCCCGGATTTCGATCCCCGCGTCGGTGACATCAAGCTGATCTGGGAGCTGTCGCGCTTTGACTGGACGCTCGCATTTGCGCAGCGGGCGCGAAACGGCGCCGGAGCGAGCCTTGATCGTCTGAACGCATGGCTCGCCGACTGGAATGGCGCGAACCCGCCATATTGCGGGCCAAACTGGAAATGCGGACAGGAAGCCTCCATCCGGGTCATGCACCTGGCGATGGCCGCTCTCATCCTCGGCCAGCACGAGAACCCTGAGCCGGGTCTTGTGCAAATGGTCGCTGCCCACCTTGTCCGCATTGCGCCGACCACCGCCTACGCCGTCGCGCAGGACAACAATCATGGCACATCGGAGGCCGCAGCCCTCTTCATCGGCGGCAACTGGCTGGCGGCCTGCGGTGACAGGCGCGGCGCAGGCTGGGCCGAGAAGGGGCGGGCAATGCTGGAGGAGCGCGTGCTTCGCCTCGTCATGCCCGATGGCGGCTTCAGCCAGTATTCAGTGAACTACCACCGCGTCATGCTGGACACGCTCAACATGGCGGAGATCTGGCGAAGGCGGGCGGACCTTGCGCCCTTCTCCGCCAGCTTCAATGCCCGCGCCGGAGCGGCGGCCCGCTGGCTGCACGGCATGACGGACACCGAGACCGGCGATGCGCCCGTGATCGGCGCAAATGACGGCGCACGCCTCCTGCCCCTGCTCCCGACCGATTACCGCGACCATCGCCCTTGCGCCCAACTCGCCATGCGCCTGTTCAGCAGTGAGGATGCCTGGCCGCAGCAGGATCATGCGCGCCAGATCGCGCTGTGGCTCGGTCTTGAGCTTCCCGGCGCCTTTCCCTCCGCCGCCTGGGCCGATGCCCCGGCGGAAGACTCAGGCTTCGCGCGCATCCGCGCCGGCGACATGAAAGCCATCCTGCACGTGCCGCGCTTCCGCTTTCGCCCGTCGCAGGCCGACATTCTGCATCTCGACCTGTGGAATGGCAGGGAAAACGTGCTGCGAGACGGCGGAACCTACAGCTACAACACCGATGCCGAACTGATCGACTATTTCGGCGGCACGCGCGGCCACAACACCGTTCAGTTCGACGGCCATGACCAGATGCCGCGCCTCAGTCGCTTCCTGTTTGGACGCTGGCCCCGGCCGGACGTGTTCGAGATGCCGCAGGGCGACCTCGCCGCCATCCGCGCAGGCTTTACAGACCATCACGGCAACGCCCACGCACGTCTGGTCCGCCTCTGGCCCGACCGGATGATCGTCGAGGACACGGTCAAGGGCGGGTTTGAAAGCGCTGTGCTGCGATGGCGTCTTGTTCCGGGAAACTGGACGCTGGACGGCACGCATGTCACGAACGGGCGCTACACGCTGAACGTCCGGGCCGACGTGCCGATCGTGCGCGCCGACCTGACCGAAGGGCTGGAGTCGCGCCGCTATCTCGAAAAGACGCCGGTCCCGGTGCTCGAAATCGAAATTCGCCAGCCTTCCCTGCTGGTGACGGAGTTGAGGGTCACACCGTGAGAGTCATCTATTTCCACCAGCATTTCTCGACCCCGAAGGGTTCGACCGGAACGCGGTCCTACGAGATGTCCCGGGCACTGGTGCGCGCAGGCCATCAGGTCACGATGATCTGCGGCAGCTATAATGGCGGCCAGACCGGCCTTGAGGGGCCGTTCGGCAAAGGCCGTCGCACGGGTCAGGTCGATGGCATCGACGTGGTCGAGTTCGACCTGTCCTATTCCAACGCCGACGGCTTCGTGAAGCGGTCAGGCACATTCCTGTCCTTCGCCGCCCGGTCGGTCGGACTGGCCCTGTCGCGCAAGTATGACGTCCTGTTTGCGACCACAACGCCGCTGACAGCCGGTATTCCGGGGATTTTCGCGCGCTGGCTGCGTGGCAAGCCGTTTGTGTTCGAAGTCCGAGACCTTTGGCCTGAACTCCCCCGCGCCATGGGCGTCATCAAGAACCCTGTCATACTTTGGGCAATGGGCGTTCTCGAATGGACGAGCTACCGATCCGCAAACCGCTGCATCGGCCTTGCGCCCGGCATTGCCGAAGGGATCGCGCATCGCGGCGTCAAGCCGGCACGCATCGCCACAATCCCCAATGGCTGCGACCTTGAATTGTTCAGCGCAACGGACGCGCCCTGGAGGCCGGAGGGTGTCGCAGACACGGACCTCATGGCCGTCTTCACCGGCACCCATGGCAAGGCCAACGGCCTTGGCGCTGTCCTCGACGCGGCCACCGAACTCCAGCGGCGGGGACGCTCCGACATCAAGCTCGTCCTTGTCGGCCAGGGGTCGGAGAAGCCCGCCCTTCAGGCGCGCGCCGAAGCAGAGGGCCTGAAAAGCGTCGTTTTCCATGACCCCGTCGGCAAGACAAAACTGTCCGGCCTGATGGCCAGCGCCGATCTCGGCCTGCAGGTGCTCGCCAACGTTCCGGCATTCTACTACGGAACCTCACCGAACAAGTTCTTCGACTACATCGCCTCCGGCCTGCCGGTGCTGAACAATTATCCGGGCTGGCTTGCCGGGATGATCGCGGAAGCGGGCTGCGGCTTTGCGGTGCCGCCCGAAGACCCCGTCGCCTTTGCAGACGCACTTGAGGCGGCAGCGGCCGACCGCGCCGCGCTCCGCCAGATGGGCGAAAACGGCAAGGCGCTGGCGCGCGAGCGCTTTGACCGGCAAATCCTCGCGGCGCAATTCATCAATGTTCTGGAGTCAGCCGCCCGGCGGGAGAAAGTGAAATGATGACCACGCTGACAGATCACCAACCGCTGATCGATTTTGTCCGCTCAATCTACGGGCAGGACGGCTTCATCCCCCTCCACCGCCCGGTCTTTGCGGGCCATGAAAAGGCCTACCTCACCGAAACGATCGACAGCAATTTCGTCTCCTCGGTGGGCCAGCGTGTCGTCGATTTCGAAAACCAGATCGCAGCCTTCACCGGCGCACGCTTTGCCGTCGCCACCGTCAACGGCACCGCTGCCCTGCATGTCGCGCTGCGCCTTGCCGGGGTCGGACAGGGTGACGAGGTGCTCTCACAGGCCCTGACCTTCATCGCCACCTGCAACGCATTGTCCTACACCGGCGCCCGCCCGGTCTTCATCGACGTTGACCGCGACACACTGGGCCTCAGCCCCGAAGCTGTCCGGCGTTGGCTCGAAACCCATGCGGAGATGCGCGCCGGGCAGGCCTTCAACCGCACGACCGGCGCGCGCATTGCCGCCTGCGTCCCGATGCACACGTTCGGCCTGCCGCTGCGCATCGCCGAACTCGTCGAGATTTGCACGCAATGGGGCATTCCGGTCGTCGAGGACACCGCAGAATCGCTTGGTTCATGGGTCGCAGACCACCACACCGGCCGTTTCGGCCTGCTCGCGACCTACAGCTTCAACGGCAACAAGGTGATCACCACCGGCGGCGGCGGCATGATCGTCACCGATGACGAAGCCCTCGCCAAACGCGCCAAGCATCTGACGACCACCGCCAAAATCCCCCACCCTTACGAATTCGTCCACGACGAGATCGGCTACAATTATCGCCTTCCAAACCTGAACGCCGCCCTCGGCTGCGCGCAGATGGAGACCCTGCCCAGCATGATGGCGATCAAGCTGGGCATTGCCGGCCGCTACCGCGACTTCTGCGCCGCACACGGCTACACCTTCGTCGATGCACGTCCCGGCACCCGCGCCAATTACTGGCTCAACACCATCATCTTGCCCTCGCTCGAAGAGCGCGAGCACTTCCTGAAGACCACCAATGCCGCCGGCGTGATGACCCGCCCGATCTGGCGCCTGATGAACACGCTGACCATGTTCGCCGACTGCCAGACCGACGGCCTCGAAAACTCCCGCTGGCTGGAAGAGCGTGTGGTCAACATCCCGTCCAGCGTGCCCGACAACCGCATTGCCGAGGTTCACCCATGAACATTCTCAACGTCATTGGCCGCAAGGACATGCTGTTTGCGGGCGACATCGCCGCGCACGAAGCCGAACTGTCCGAGATTGTCCGCGCCAGCCGCTTCCTCGTGATCGGCGCGGCCGGGACAATCGGCCAGGCGACCACGCGCGAAATCTTCAAGCGTCATCCGCGCGCACTCCACGCCGTCGACATTTCCGAGAACAACCTCGTCGAACTCGTGCGTGATATCCGCTCCACGCTCGGCTATATCGACGGGGATTTCCGCACCTTCGCGCTTGATTGCGGCAGCCGGGAATTTGCGGCCCTGCTCGCGATGGAGGCCGGTTATGATTACGTCCTGAACCTGTCGGCGCTCAAGCATGTCCGCTCGGAGAAAGACCCGTTCACGCTGATGCGGCTGATCGAGGTCAACATCCTCAACACCATCGCCACCGTGCAGCAGGCGGGCGCGGGCGGGGCGCGCAAGTATTTCGCGGTCTCCACCGACAAGGCCGCCAACCCGGTCAACATGATGGGCGCGTCCAAGCGGATCATGGAAATGTTCCTGATGCGCGAAAGCCTGAGCCTGCCCATCTCGACCGCGCGTTTCGCCAATGTCGCCTTCTCCGACGGCTCGCTCCTGCACGGCTTCAACCAGCGCATCGCCAAGGGCCAGCCGATCTCGGCCCCGAATGACGTGCGCCGTTATTTCGTGATTCCGCAGGAATCAGGCGAGCTTTGCCTGTCCTCCTGCCTTCTGGGTGAGAACCGGGACATTTTCTTCCCCAAGATGTCGGACGCGCTGCAACTGACGAAGTTCTCCGATATCGCCGTGCGCTTTCTTGAGGCGCTCGGCTACACCCCGCACGAGTGCGCCAGCGAGGACGAGGCGCGCGACCGCGCCGGCGAGCTGATCGCGCAGCGCCGCTGGCCGGTCTATTTCTTCGCCAGCGACACCACGGGCGAGAAGGATTTCGAGGAATTCTTCACCGAGAAGGAGACGCTCGACCTTGAGCGTTTCGGCGCGCTCGGCATCATCAAGAATGCGCCCGACTTCGATGCCGGGATGCTGGAAGAGTTCCTGACCCGTATCGCCGACATCCGCGCCGCCCCGACATGGGAAAAAACTCCCATAGTCGAGCTTTTCAACGACATGATCCCCGATTTCCATCACAAGGAAACAGGCCGATACCTCGACGGAAGGATGTGAGCCTTGCAACGTCTGTTCGATATCCTGTTTTCCGGCCTCGCACTCGTGTTTCTGGCCGTGCCCTTCCTCATCATCATGCTTATCCTGCGGATGACTGGAGAGGGAGAGATATTCTACGTCCAGCAGCGGGTTGGAAAGCATCGCAAACCGGTGGGCGTCATCAAGTTTGCCACGATGCTGAAGAACAGCCCCAGCCTCGGCACCGGCACCGTGACGGTTAAGGGCGACCCACGCGTCCTTCCGATGGGCCGCTTCCTGCGCAAGACGAAGATCAACGAGCTTCCGCAACTCATCAATATCTTCAACGGCTCGATGAGCATCATCGGCCCGCGTCCGCAGACGCAGCGCTGCTTTGACGCGTTCCCGGACGAAATGAAGGACACCATCGCCTCGGTCACTCCGGGACTGTCGGGCGTCGGGTCGGTCGTCTTCCGCGATGAGGAAGATATGATGGACGCGGCCAATGACCCCAACGGATTTTATGACAATGTTATCATGCCCTACAAAGGCGAGCTTGAGGTCTGGTATGCGCGACATCGTAACCTTGGCACGTATTTTGGCTGTATTTTCCTGACCATCTGGGCGGTGATTTCCGGCAAGCCCTCGGCAACGTTCAGCCTGTTTCCGACGGCTCCGAAGCCGCCTGCAACGCTTCAGCTGCATATCGGCTGGAGCGGGCGGTCGTGACGGGTTACGCGCCCGAACGCCTCTCGCGCGATGATCTGCGCGCCGTTGCCCTTCTGCATGCGAGCAATCTTCCAGGCTCCTTCCTGGCCACGCTTTCCCCCGGTTTTCTCGCCGAAATGTACCGGGCGATTGAAGCCACGCCGCGGGCGGCGCTTTTCGTCGAGCGAAACGAGACGGGCCGTATTGTCGGCTTCATCAGCGGCAGCGCGGGCATGGGAGCGATCTACCGCCGGATGCTTGCGCGTTTTCATGTCCTGCCGTTCCAACTCGCGCCAACCCTGTTTCAACCGCGAAAGATCGCGAGGATCGTCGAAATCCTGCGCTATTCCGCAAAGGCCTCCAAAGGCGCCGAGCGGTCACCTCCCCACGCCGAGTTGCTCTCCATCGCCGTCGATCCGTCGGCCCGCGGGACAGGCGCTTCTGCCCGGCTCTATGAGCGGCTCTGCCACCACTTTGCCCGTCTTGGCGAGCCGTCATTCCGCATCGTCGTCGGCGCCGCGCTGGAGCCGGCGCACCGCTTCTACCGACGCATGGGCGCAGCCGCTGCAGGCGAGATCGAAGTGCATAAGGGCGAAACCTCGATCCTCTATATTCAGCGTATCGGCGAGGCCGGCCCGGCGCCCAACCCCGCCGGATAGCGCGCCCGCAATCCCCGGCCTTGTCCGCCCGATCATACTTTCCCTTCGCTGCATCAGTCGAAGGAACAAGACCCGATGGACACCACACCAAATCTCGCCCTGCCCTACATTCTGCCCGGGCAGGCCCAGAAACACGTCACCCACAACGAGGCGATCCGCGCCCTCGACGCGATCATCCACCTCAGCGTCGCGTCCCGCGTCCGCGCCGCCCCGCCAACCTCCCCGCAGGACGGTGAACGCTACCTCATCACCTCTGGCGCGAGTGGCGACTGGGCCGGACACGACGGCAAGCTCGCCGCCTTTCAGGATGGGGCCTGGCAATTCTGGCTGCCGCAGCAAGGCTGGGTCGCCTTCATCGCCGACGAGGCCGCCGCCTTCCTGTTCGACGGGTCGGCATGGACAGCGCTCAAGGGCGAAGCCCTGCCCGCCAGCGTCAATCCCGCGCCGCTCGTCGGCATCAACACAACGGCCGATGCGACCAACCGGCTCGCGCTGAAGTCGGACGCGGCCCTGTTCAGCCATGATGACGTCACCCCCGGCTCCGGCGACATGCGCCTTTTGCTCAACAAGTCAGGCCCGGGCCGGACGGGCTCGCTGCTCTATCAGTCGGGCTGGTCGGGCCGCGCCGAGATCGGGCTGACAGGCGCGGATGACCTGCGCATCAAGGTCAGCGCCGACGGCGCGACCTGGAATGACGCGCTCGTTGTCGATGCCGCGACAGGCCGCGTCGACCTTCCCGCGACGCCCGTGGCGGCCACGCCGTTCAATCTGCTGAAGGATGGCGGGCGCTTTGCCGGCAGTCCGGAGCCGCAAAGCTCCACGGCGCTCGGCTTCATCGCTCCGAGCTACATCATCCCGGTCGCCGACACCGTGATCGCCGCCGGTCCGAAATTCATCTTCAACAACACCACCCATGGCGGAACGTCCGGCGTGCTCGATCCGGAGATCAACGCGCTGGTCAGCCGCCTGCGCGATGCCACCAACCCCGCTTACCGTCGCTACGGCGTCGAGTTCCACACGCTGAGGATCACGGCCGGAGCAAACACACTCTACCCGCTGAGCTTTGGCGCGGCGCAGCAATACCTGCTCTTCACCAATCCAAGCGTCCCGATCGCCGACCGGCTGACCTTCAATTTACACGTCAGAGTGTTGTCCGGCAGCGTCGGCCTCAATCACCGGCCGGAGACATCCGAGCTGTTCATCGACGGTGTGCAGGCCGCCGGTGACATCGTTCTCACCGAGGCCAGCGGCTGGGCGCAGGTGACCCGCCGCCTCGTCGTCAATCCGCGCCGCTTTGTCGGCTATGACAACAATCTGGCGCGGATTTACGCCCAGCCCGGCAGCGAACTCCTTCTCGCCGCGCCGGTCATCTCTCCCGGCCATGTGCCGATGGCACCCGGCCGCCTGTTCGGCATTATCCCCAGCCTCGAAGCCTGGCGCTGATCAGACGGGCTTGCGCAGGGCGCGCGCGGTCTCGATCCATTGTTCGGCGATGCGGTCCGCCGCGAGGCTGGCAATGGCTGCGGGAGCAGACGCCGCATAGGTGCGGCGGGCGACCTCATCGCCCATCACCCGCGCCATGCCCTGCGCAAGCTCATGCGGCCCGGCATCAGCAACCAGCACGCCATGACGCCCGCCCTGCATCAATTCCCCCGCCGCACCCGGCGCGTCGGTGACGACCACGCAAAGGCCCGCCGCCAGCGCCTCGATCACCGCATTCGGATAGCCTTCAAAGCGCGACGCGTGGACGAAAAGGTCGGCATTGGCAAATTCGTCGCCGGGTGACTTCGTCGTGCCCGGCATGTGGACGCGGCCGACGAGACCGCGCCGCTGCACCTGCGCTTCCAGAGCACCGCGAAGTGCGCCCTCACCGAAAATCACCATTTCCCAGCCATCGGCCCCGGCGCCGAGTTCTGCAAATGCGTCAATCAGCCGGTCATAGCCCTTTTGCGGCTCCAGACGGCCGAGTGCCAGCACCCGCTTCATGCCATCGGTGCGCGGCACGGCGCTGACGCCTGTCTTGACGGGTTGGGCAGCAGCGGGGTTTGGAATGATGCTCGACGCCAAGCCGAGCGTGCGCTGATACCAGTCGGCAATGTCCTGCGTCTGCACGCACAGCCGCCCCGCCTGCGGATAAACGTGGGCGCGAATGCGGGCCTTGATTGCGGAAATCGCGTCATGCGCAGGGTGGTTGCGCTCGGAAATCAGCAATGGCACCCGTCGCCCGCGCCCTGCCAGAACCGTCGGGACGTTCGCATCCAGCAGGAAGGAAATGATGATCGTCGGCGCAATCTTGCCGAAAACCTTCCGCAGGCGCCTGACGCGCGACAGGTTGTTGGTCACCATGCCGAGAGGATTGGGCGGCGACCGCTCAGCCCCGATCTGATGGCGATGCAACTGCGCATGGAGCGGATAGACCGATTCCGTTCCGGGCTTCTCGAAGGTGACGAGATGCACCTCATGGCCTGCCTTGGCCCACGCGGCCGTCACAACGCTGGCGACCCGCGCTGCGCCGCCGCCGGAAAGATTTGGCAGCACGAAGGCAATCCGCTCGGCCGTGCCGTTCATGCTGCAACGCCCTGCGCCGACCGCTGAACCGGCGGCTGGCCGGTCTCGCGCATCCACGCCTGCAGCATCACCACCGACCAGAGATAGCTGGACACATCCACCCGACCCGAAAGATGCGCCTCCCATACCCTGCGCACCGCAGCGACGTTGAACAGGCCCTGATCGCCCAGCGCCCGTTCACTCAGGAGGTCCTCCGCCCATTCGCGCAGCGGCCCGCGCAGCCAGGCGCCAATCGGCGCACCGAAGCCGGACTTGGGCCGATCAATCAGGGCACGCGGCACATGGCGATAGAGCACCTGCCGAAGCGCCCATTTCGTTTCCCCATCCCGGAATTTCACAGACATCGGCAGGCTCCACGCGTGCGCGATGACGCGCGGATCGAGCAATGGCACCCGCGCTTCCAGCGATGCAGCCATGCTGGCCCGGTCGACCTTCACGAGAACATCGTCGGTCATATAGGTGCGGGCATCGTGCAACATCATGCGTTCGCGAAGACTCTCGGTCACGCCCTCGCTTTCCGGCCAGCGCAAGCGATCCGTGATGGCGCCGGGGGCGATCTGCTCAGGCTCAGCCCAGTGGGTGTGAAGGTGGAGGTAGGCGTCTGACGGATTCCGGCCTGCAAGATGAAGCAGCCGACCCGCATGCCATCTCGCCCGCTCGCCCGATGCCCCTGAAAGCGGAAAGCCCTGTCTCAGATTGCGGCCACCGAACACGTCGAGCGCGCCCCCGGCGAGCCGCCGCATTGGCCCCGGCAGACGCCTGAGCCGGTCATGAAGCCCCGCCGCCTTTTCAAACCGCGAATAGCCGTAGAACAGCTCGTCCCCGCCATCGCCGGACAGCGCGACCGTCACGTGCTCGCGTGCCATCTTGCACAGAAGGTATGTCGGGATGGTCGAGGTGTCAGCCAGGGGCTGATCGTAGAGCCGCGCAATGTTCGGGACGCAGTCGAGCGCATCCTGTTCCTGCACGTAGAGTTCCGTGTGATCGGTCTTCAGGTGATCGGCCACGGCCCGCGCCACCACCGCCTCATTCAGCTTGTCATCCTCAAACCCGATGGAGAAGGTTCGCACAGGCCGGGATGCAACCTTCTGGATCAGGGCAACCACTGTCGAGCTGTCAACGCCGCCAGACAGGAAAGCCCCGATCGGCACATCGGAAACAAGCTGGCGCCGGACGGCGTCGGTCAGTATGGACTCCAGCCCGTCAATCACGTCGGCGTCGTCCGTCGCGGCGCGGCGATCACCAGCCTGGCGCGTGACGATATCGCAAATGTCCCAATAGCTTTCATCCGTCACGCTGCCATCCGCGCCGATCGTCAGCACGTGGCCGGGCTCCAGCGACCTCACATCACGATAGATCGTCAGCGGCGCGCGGATATAATTGTGCTGCAGGAAGCTTCCAACGGCCGCAAAATCCAGTGTCCTGTCGAAGCCGTCCATGATGGCCAGCGCGCGAACCTCGGAGGCAAAGGCCAGCCGTGCATTGTTGCGGCTGTAGAATAACGGCTTGATGCCGACATGGTCGCGGGCGAGTGACAGCACGCGGTCCGATGTGTCCCAGACGGCGAAAGCGAATATGCCGTTCAGGGCCTTCAGCGTCCTGACCAGCCCGTGCACGGAGATGGCGTTGACCAGAACTTCGGTGTCCGAGGTGCCACGGAAGGCAACGCCTTGAGCGATCAGTTCAGACCGGATTTCGTCCGCATTGTAGAGTTCGCCATTGTAGGTGATGACATATCGCCCGCAATGGGAACGCATTGGCTGATGCCCGGCCTCCGTCAGGTCGATGATGGCCAGCCTGCGGTGCCCGAAGGCGATGCCCGCCTCGCCATCGACCCAGTGGCCGGACCCGTCCGGACCGCGATGCACGAGCGTGTCGCTCATCCGGCGCACCTGAGGCTCAAGCGTGTCGGCGCTTGCTGTCCGGTCCAGAATTCCAACGATCCCGCACATGGCGTGTCTCCCGTCCCCTCGAAATGATGTCAGGCCAAAGGCGTTGGCTGTCGCCTGCGCCGTCCGAGCGCCAGCACGATGATGAGCGCAAGCTCCCCGGCCACCATGGTGAACGCCGTCATCGCAACGATCTGCGGCAGCGTTGTGCCGTATGCAAGCAGAACCGGCACGAGCATGAGAAGCTTCACCACGCTGATGATCATGTTGAGGTGCGGCACGCCTTGTGTGTGGACGCTGAGGCTGAGCAGCCCGAACAATGCTGTCGCGGAGAAGGCCGCGAAAAAGATCAGAAAGACCTGCTGAACCTGCGGATATTTTGCCGCATAAACATAATCGAGACCGTAGCTCACCAGCACCCCTCCGAGCATCAGTCCGGTCCAGATCAACGCGATCCCGCCAAGCCCTTTCGGGCTCCACAGCGCATTCTCGACATCTGAACCCTTGCCGACCATGCGCGGCAACAGAACGCTGCGCACCGAATACACGATGAGCGAAATCGGGCTGGTGAAGGTCAGGATCAGGCCATACGTGCCAACGTCGGCATCGGTCAGCCGGTGGTCGATCAGGAATTGCGGGACGTATGGGATGGCCGTGAAGGCGACGGCGTTGAGATAGACGTGTGTGGTGTACCAGAGAAACTCGCGCAACTGGACCCGGCCGGGACGAAACGCTTCCAGCACAAACCTGAAGCTTCTCGAAAACGGCCCGGCCAGCACCGGGAGCGCATACAGCGCAACCGCGATCAGATAAGGATTGGGCATCAGCAGGATTGCCGCCGTTCCCGCCACCGCCCGCAGGGCTGAAAACATGATGCTGGAGCGGACGAAACTGCGATAATCCTGCAGGCACTGATCGGTGGACCGCAGGCCGTTCCAGAAGTTCATGACAGCGCCGAGCACCACACCCAGCCCGATTCCCGGCTTGTCCAGCCCATAGGCGAGCACCGCCCCGATCAGGCAGGCCAACGGCAACAGCGCGATACGCACGGCAAATCCCCGCCGGAGATAAGCCTCCGATCCGGTTTCACCGTATTTCTTGATGATGGTGATGCTGATGCCGAAATCCCAGACCGTGGCCGACAGCATCGTCGCGGCCACAATGATGGCGAGTTGTGCAAAGATTGCCGTCGGCAGGACCGCGCCGGACACCGCCAGCACCGCAAAGGTCACGATCTGCACGGCGAATGTCGCCACCAGCACGGCGCCGGTCTGGCGCGCGACATGGCGAAGCGTCGTGCCGCCTGGTGTCGCGACCCCCGATCCCGTGACGGGCTCAGACGGCCCATCCTCGCCCGGCTCCTTCGGATTTGCGTCGTGTTCGGTCATGACGTGCCCATCACGTCCCGCAGAACCGTCTCGACCTTGACGGCGAAATTCTCCCCGCCGCCGCTTTCCCTGCGCGGCGGCGCGTTCAGGATCGCCGCGTCGAATCCGGCCTGGTCGCGGGAGGCAAACACAATCGCTTCCGGCGGCCGATAAGACGCATCCGAAGCGATTGCCGGAACTCCATACCAGATCGCCTCCCGAACCGACAAAGCGTCGCCGTCCGTGATGGTGGGGCGGACGAAAACGTCGCTCTTCATCAACACGCCAGAAAACGCCACCTGCCCGGTCAGCAGCCAGACGCGGTCGCCGACACCCATCGCTTCAATGCGCGCGGCGAGCGCTTCGAAATGTCCATCAGGCGTTTGCGGAACCGACACGCAGACAATCGCGCTGCACGTGTCTCGAATGGCCGGATTGGCAAAGGCTTCGACCACCATGTCGAGCCCGTAGAGATCAACGCCGTCAATCTTTGACGGATTGTAGGCATTGGCGGCGATGACGCGTCGCCCCTGGGCGGCCTGGCCGTCAATCCATGCTGCAATGACGGGATCGAGCGCTTCATCCTCGGCGCCGGGCGGCACAAAGGCCGGGATGACGTCGCTTTTCCCGGACAGCCGCTCGGCCACGGCGTCACTGACCGCAATCCGCCGCTGCCCAAGCCATGTTCCGACCTTCAGCGCCGCCAGCGCCACGCCGGACCCCCGCGCGGAGTGCACCGTGTGGACGACGCGCTTTCCGAGACACCGCGCCAGCAGCGTGTGAGCAAGACGCACCAGATGGTTGCTGGAATGGATGTGCACCACGTCAAAGCGGCTGACCAGACCGACAAACCGGAAGAATGAAAGCTTGCGCAGGCTGATGACGCCGGGTTTCTCGTTTCGCGACTGATCGACAATTGTGTGCGCGATATCCTGCGCCGCGAGATGGCGCGACAGCCGCAGGATATGGATGGAAACCCCGCCAATCGGCGGCGGAATCGTCCCAATGATGAGCAGCCGCCGGGTCTTCATGACGAGCGTCTCCTGCCGGTCGCGCCGGTCTGCCCGAAGAAATGGGAGAGGATCAAGGGTTTGACCCCACAGGCGAGCGGGCCGGCCGCAGCCCCGCCTGCGGGAAGCGTTGCGGCGGCGGAGAAACGGATCGGCGGGCCTCGGCCTGGCGCTGCTTCGCGGCGCGGCTGGCAGCCACGACCGACAGCCCGATGATCAGACCAATCAGAAGATTGGTGTAGCGCAACGCCAGTGCGCTGTGCGTAGCCATGAACTGGGCGAAAAGGGTGAGCACGAAGAATGACTCGAAACCATAGATGGAGCGCCGCACGGACGACCACGCCAAAACGACGACAAAGCCCGCAAACAGCAATCCGACAAAAAGGCCGCCTTCTCCCCAGAACATCAGGAACGCATTGTGCACGCCGAGCCAATACTCTCCTGTATATTCCCCGCCCTCGAGAAAATGATACGAGTAAAGCCCGGAGCCATTCGGCAGTATCTCTTCGGCGCGCGCGATGCCAATGCCCCACAAATCGAGTCGCCCGGTGGTCACGTCTGCATTGACCTCACCCGTCATCAGATCGCCGAGACCCCGCACGCGCCGTTGCTGCTCGGCACTCAACTCGATGACGGTCTGGTCGGCAATTGCGTCGAAGACTTCACGCGGTTGCTGCACCATCATGATCGCCATCATCGCAACAGCGGGTGCCAGCACGAGCGCAACGCCGCGGAAGGCGCGAATCGCCGCGAGGGCCAGCAGCAGCACGCCGATCATCATCGCCGTCTTCGAGAAGGTCAGCGCAATCGCGCCGACAGCCAGCGCGACCGCGGCCGCCTGAAGCAGCTTGTTGCGATAAGGCATGGCCAGAACGAGGCTGAGCGCCGCCGCCCCGATGATGCCGGCCTCGTTCGGGTTGCCGAAAAAGCCGGACATCCTGTTCTCGAACGACGGCGGGACATTCACGTAGAAGCGATAGAGGACCGGCGAGGCCCATACCGACAATGCCGACACCAGCAAAGTTGATCGAACAAACCGGATGAAGCCGCCGAGCTGGCCCGTGAACTCGACGTGGACAACATAGCCCCCCATCGCGAGGATGATGAGCACGGTGCCGAGATATGTCTGATATTGCGCCGCAATACGCGAAAGCGGCATCTCCGGAGGGGTGTAGATCGTGCCGAGCACAAGATAGCCCGCCACCGTCACCAACATGATGACCATCGTCGCATTCATTGCGAACCGGCCGTATTTGGCCGCCAGATAGAGCGCCGACGCGAGCATCAGCAGCGACACGGCCTGCCCGACCCCGAACGCCATCGTCATCACGCCGTTGAGGTTCATGGCTGTCGCGACCACCAGCGACTTCGCCAGAAGATCGGTCAGCCAGTGGGCGTGACCGGCCCGCCCCGGATTGGCCACAACCGGCCGGGCAAAAGCTGCCTCACGCATCGCCGGCCTCACCTACGATGACCGGTGCGGACTGGGCGGGATTGGCGCCCAGCGACACGACGGGAGCGTCCGCCGCAGCATTTTTCCGCTTCCCCTTCAGTGACAGCGCCGGTTTCTCGATAAGGAACCAGGAGAGCAATGCGAGTGTCGCGGATGCCACGAACGCCGCGACGGCCACGAGGGCGACCGGCATGGACGACGACAATTTCATGGTGATGACCGCGTTAACGATCGGCATATGGTAGAGATACAGCCCATAACTCACGTCATTCCCGCCAAGCAGGCGACGGGCAAGTTGCGGCCCGGTATAGGCCGCTGACAAAACCACACCAAAAAGCAGAATCGCGGACTGGGAGCCAATGCTGTTACCCGTGATGATGAGGCCCGGCACGAACGATAATGCCGCCGCGCTCGCCAGATAGGCCGCCAACCAATAAAGCACCTTGCCCACAAAGAAGCGCGAGAGGTGACCCCAGTGCTGTTGGGCGATAACGCCGAACAGGAAAAACCCGACCCATGGCAGGAAGCTGACGCCGAACAGTTTCACCAGCGTGGCGTCGCTACCGGCAAACTGCGTCACGAACACGGTGTGCACTGAGATTGCGCCAATCGTAAGGGCATAAAACAGCCACCGGCCCATCTTCGCAGCGAGGAGATAGAAAACAGGCAGCACGATGTAGAATTGCAGCTCAACGGGTATCGTCCACAGACTGCCGTTCAGGGTTCCAACACCGAAGCCTCTCAGAAACTCCGGATTGTAGAACTGGCCGATGCTGACCTGAGCGGCAACCCAGGTCGCAAATTGCGGGTCGGTCCAAGGTATATCCACAAACATCGCAGCCAGCAGCACCGAAACGGCGAAACACATCCACAGGGCCGGGAAGATTCGCAGCGCCCGATTTCGCGTGTATTTGGCGAGGTCGCGAGACCTCTCCCATGAACCGGACACCAAAAATCCGGACACGAAAAAGAAGATGGGCACGCCCGGAAAAAGCTGGAGAACGTCGCCGAATTTACCAAGGTGGATATTCAGGTGCTCGCAAATATGGATCACCGCGACCTGCGCGGCCGCGACGAGGCGGATGAGATCGAAATTGTTGTGGTGCGCCGGCGTCTTCGACTGCATCATGCATCCAACTCCTGCCGAACACACCAGATCCAGAGCCGCTTCAGGTCGGTCATGCGTGTGCCCCCCGGCCGCCACGATTTCACTGCGGTCTTAACCGTTGCGCAGCGTCCTGTGCAAGGCAAAACTCAGTGACTTCGGCAATCAGGGCCGACATGGCCGCACTGTCATCCCCGTCCTTGAGAGCGTCGGCCCGAAGACGCTGCGCATGCTCGGAGCCGTCCAGCGCGCACTGCCGGAGAATGCGGTTTTCATCGCTGCCGCGCGTCCACGCCAGAAGCCGCCGGCTGGCCAGCATTCGTCCGTCCGGGGCGGAATAGACCAGCCCATAGTCGGTTTCCCGTCCGCCGAACGGGCTCCACCCGGTTTCCGGTTCCGACAGTCCGTCAGTGTCCCACAGCGCCCACGCGCCCGTGCCCAGATCGCCGCGAATATAGGCCTGCCAGCCCATCGAGCGATAATAGTCGCCGGGCGGGAGGGTGCGCGCATTATCGGCCACGTCATAGAGTTCGCGGCTCACACCCGGACGTGTGCGCACGAACGGACCGAGCGGGCGCGCAATCTGGAGATGGCCGACCCCCTCCAGCGCGCCGGGGACTGTCTCATCGTCGATGGTGGCATAGATGTCGGCGTCAATGTCGGCCATTCTGACCAGCCGGGCAAAGCGGTTGAGAAGCGCCACCTCGTCCGGCCTCACCTCGTCGATCGGATAGAGCAGGAGTTGGCCTTCAACGCCCGCAGACGCTGCGCCGCGCTCCACCCATTCCCACCAGCCTGCGAGCCAGCGTGCAGCCGCTTCATCGTCCATGGCGAGGAAGGGCCAGTCGACATTGCGCAGGTTCATGAACAACAGCAGTCGCCCCGCATCGGCATGAGTGGTGAAATAAAGATCGCGCAGGTCCGCCGGATAAATCCGACGCGTCGGCATCAGCGCCGAGGGGTGGACAGTCACCGTATCAATGCCCAGCCGTGCCAGCGCGCCGGGTTCATCCTCAAGGCCCCGCCGGATGACGTCATGCTGAGGTTGATGGAGATAGGTCCAGAAATTCCCGTGCAGCGGCGCGATCGCAGGATCAGGCGGCAATGCCAGCAGCGTAAAACCACTCATTGCCTCCTCGGCGCCGCACGATACCGATACATCGACTGGCCATCGCCCGCCGCGCAGCGCCGTCAGCGACACAAGCCAATACCCGAAATGCCCGCCCGGGAGAATGTCGGCCCCTTGCGGTTCGAGTGCGACATCCGGATGCCAGCTGCGATCCAGCGCCTGAACGAACGCAAACGGCGCGGCAGCTATCCCGGCCGCGCCCATATCTGTCACCGCGATGTCGACCTGCGCGTCATTCCCGCCATTCTCGATGCGAAACACAAGGTGTTCCTGTCCGCCAACCAATGCGGCGAGCGCGGCCCTGCTGTCTGCGGCGTCATTGGCGGCCGTCGTCACAGGCTGGAGCGTCCACGGGTCGACGCGGACAATGGTGCAGCGCCCGGATGCGCTCGTTTCGCCCTCGATCGGCATCGCGAACCGCCGCCATGGCGCAGGTCCGACCGGCGCCGCCGCG
>JBGSUF010000166.1:0-6688 GCA_041736285.1 Hyphomonadaceae bacterium
CCTACAAGCCCCTGCTTGACGCGGCCATCGCGGAGGCCGCCCACAAGCCCGCCGCCGTGCTCCTCGTCGATCGCGGCCTCTCCCCGATGGCGCTGACCGAACGCGACACGGTGTTCAACACGATCTGCGATGAGTATGACGGCGCGCGCGTGCCCTGCCTGCCCGTGCCATCCGGTCATCCGAGCTATATCCTCTACACGTCCGGCACGACCGGCACGCCAAAGGGCGTCCAGCGCGACACCGGCGGTTACGCCGTCGCCCTCGCCGCCTCGATGGACCACATCTATCATGCCCGGCCCGGCACCACGTATTTCGCAACGTCAGACATCGGCTGGGTCGTCGGCCATTCCTACATCGTCTACGGGCCGCTCATCGCAGGCATGGCCACCATCATCTATGAGGGACTGCCCAACCGTCCCGATGCGGGCATCTGGTGGCGGCTTGCGGAGAAATATGCCGTCCGCGCGATGTTCACAGCGCCCACCGCCCTGCGCCTCCTCAAGAAGGAAGATCCCACCTTCCTCAAATCGGCCGACCTGTCGGCCCTGAAGGGGCTGTTTGTCGCGGGCGAACCGCTCGACGAGACCACGTCGAACTGGATTGCCGAGGAACTCGGCGTGCCCGTAATCGACAATTACTGGCAGACCGAAACCGGCTGGCCCATCCTCACCGTCGCCCACGGGATTGAGCCCGGCGCGGCGCTAAAGCCCGGCGCGCCCGGCGTCGCCATGTATGGTTACGATGTGCGTCTTCTCCATGAAGAGACCGGCGCGCCCGTTCCTCCCGGCGAGAAGGGCGTGATCGCCATCATGCCGCCGCTTCCGCCCGGCTGCCTGTCCACCGTCTGGGGCGATGATGCCCGCTTCGTGGAGACCTATTTCGGCTCCATCCCGAACGTCATGGCCTATTCCACCTTCGACTGGGGGATTTGTGACGTTGATGGCT
The DNA here is from genome assembly GCA_041736285.1 of Hyphomonadaceae bacterium. Taxonomy (GTDB): domain Bacteria; phylum Pseudomonadota; class Alphaproteobacteria; order Caulobacterales; family Hyphomonadaceae; genus JBGSUF01. The sequence goes on from JBGSUF010000166.1 coordinate 946, forward strand.
ATTACACCATTCTCGGCCGCACCGACGATGTCATCAACGTTGCCGGACACCGTCTCGGAACGCGTGAAATCGAGGAGGCAATCGCCGCCCATCCGCGTGTCGCCGAATCCGCCGTCGTCGGCATGGCCGATCCGGTCAGGACGCAGGTTCCCGCCGCCTTCGTGGTGCTGAAAAATCCCCTGCCCGGCGAGGACGAGGACACTCTGCGCGGCGAACTCATCGCTGCCGTGACCCATGCCATCGGCGCCATCGCCCGCCCGGCCCGGCTTCACATCGTGACCGCCCTGCCAAAGACGCGCTCGGGCAAGGTGCTGCGCCGCGTCATCCAGGCGCTGTGCGAGGGCCGCGATCCCGGCGACATCTCCACCATCGAGGACCATTCCGCGCTCGACTCCATCCGTGCCGCGCTGGTCTGAGGGCTGAAGGCTGAGCGCTGTGGTCCAGGCGCTGGGCGCTGAGGGCTGGCCTCACTCGCAGGCGGGCGCGAACTGCAGCGCGATGGCGTCCAGCTCCTGCAGCGTAAACTGGCCGGCGATCAGCAGCTTTCCTCCCGAAATCGTCTCCCGGACCACTGGCCGCATCACCTCCTCACCATTGATCACGAACGCAACCTCCTCACCGATCCGTCCCGCCGTCAGCGTCTCCAGCGACGCGGCAGCGTCCGGCGCAAGCTCTATACTGAGCGCCGGTTCTCCCATCACGTCTTCCACGCGGCTGGCATAGACATCGCCTGCTGCAAAGCTGGTCCCGCCAATGGTGAGTTGTCCTTCGGCCATCTCCGCCGGGCGGCAGGGCGCCACTTCGACCGCCGCAACGGCCGCCGGCGCTGCCATCGAGGAAGGCTCTGGCGGGGGCGCCGCCTCCTGCCCGCCGCAAGCCGCAAGCGCCAGCCCCAGTACAGCCGGTCCCAGCACAGCCGGACCCAGAAAAGCCCTCCCCGGCACAGCCCTGAACGCAGGCCGCCAATGGCGACGCGAAACCTTGAATACCAAACGACCCTCCATCGGTTTTCGCCGAGGAGGGTTGCTGAAATTGCCGCAAAAGGAAAGCGCCTCGCGCTGATCCCTAGTCGTTGTCGAAACCGTGGCCCGACGTGCGCTCGGCGATACGGGCCTTCTTGCCGCGCAGGTCGCGCAGGTAATACAGCTTGGCGCGGCGCACCCGGCCCTTGCGCTTGACCGAGATGCTGTCGATCATCGGCGAGCAGATCGGGAAAACCCGCTCAACGCCCTCGCCGTAGGAGATCTTGCGGACGGTGAAGCTCTCGTTCAGGCCACCGCCGGCGCGGGCGATGCAGACGCCCTCAAAAGCCTGAACGCGCTCGCGCTCGCCTTCCTTGATCTTCACCCCGACGACAAGCGTGTCGCCCGGAGAGAATTCCGGATAGGTCTTTTCGCCCATGACGCGGGCTTTTTCTTCCCGCTCCAGCATTTCGATCAGGTTCATCGTCCGTCTCCGACGCTCGTTCAGCCAACTTTATTCCGGTAGGCCGCCCAGAGATCCGGTCGACGTTCCCGCGTGATCCTCTCCCGCTCGCCCTGACGCCACGCCGCAATGGCAGCATGGTCACCCGACAGCAGGACCGGCGGTATCTCGCTCCCCTCCCAGACGCGCGGGCGCGTGTAGTGCGGGTATTCGAGCAGACCGCCCTCGAAACTCTCTTCGTCCAGCGAGCCCGCATTGCCCGCGACACCGGGGAGCAACCTCACAACCGCCTCGATCAGCGCCTGCGCAGCCACTTCCCCGCCAGCGAGCACGAAGTCGCCGAGGGAAAGCTCCTCAATGTCGCGCGCCCCAAGGACACGCTCATCCACACCCTCGAACCGGCCGCACAGACAGATAACGCCAGGGCCGCTTGCGATTTCTCGGACGCGGGCCTGCGTGATCGGTGCGCCTCTCGGGCTCAGAAAGATGACGGGCCGACTTGATCGGTCCACGCCGTCCACTGCCGTTGCCACCACATCGGCACGCAGCACCATTCCGGCGCCGCCGCCCGCAGGGGTGTCGTCAACAGACCGATGCTTATGCGTGGAAAAATCCCTCATGTCCAGTGTCTCCAGCCGCCAGATTCCCTCTTTTCTGGCCCGCTCAAGTATAGACACACCGAGCACGCCCGGAAACGCCTCAGGGAACAGGGTCAGGACGGTGGCGTGGAATGCGTTTGGCGGGCTGGACATGACAGCGGCGGGAGTAGAGCGGGAGGAACGCCAAGGCAAGCCCGCGCTTCAGGGCGGCGGCGCTACTCGTCGTTTGCAAGCGCCTCGCACGTCGCGAAAAGCGCAAACAATGACGCCGGTATCGACGCTGCAATCGCGATCAGGAGCTGCGCCGTGTCTTCCCCGCCCGACCGGGCAAACCGCGTCAGGCACGACACGGTTATCAGCGTCAGGGCCAGGAAGATGGAAAAGATGACGGCAAATCCAGACATATGATTTTGTGCCATGTTTGTTTTTCTGCGCCTAGTGCAAAATCCCGGGCGCGGTCGCACGTGTTCAATATACGCACACAATCCGTCAAAAGGTGCACGGCCGCGCTCAATGCTTGTCACTTCCATGACAGTGCAAGCGTCGGGCCATTTGAAGTGGAGCCAGTTGAAGTCGGGCCCGTTGAAGTCGAGCCAGTCGAAAACCCAACTCCCCGGCCGGGACGTCAGTCCACCAGATCGAAGGCCAGCAGCAGCGTACGCTGGCCGGAGGAGAAATTGTCGTCCGACAAGAGGAAGATGCGCCGCGAGCCATCTGCATTGTCCGCAACGGCAATGCCCTCGAAATTGTCCACCGTCCCCGGCGGTTCCAGATAGATGAGGCGCCGCGAGGCCGCTTCAGGGTTTCCATCCGACCCGATCGTCGTTTCCTGCACCGAGATGCGGTTGCCGACGCCCGGCGCATAGAAGCGGTGCACCGAATAGATCCGGCCGCGTGAAACATCCATTCCCGTCAGGCTGAGAAGGCCCGGCGTTTTCATCCGTGCGGTAAAGGCTGCGCCGCCATCCTTCGAGACGCGGCCGAACGGGCTGTCACCGTCATTCTCTTCAAGGCCGATCAGGATGTCACCGCCCGGCCCGATGGCGAGCGCTTCCGGTCCGGAATTGCGCCCGACCTCCTTCGACAAGCCCTGCGGCCTGCGCCCGAACTGCGACACCACCGCCCCGCGCGCCGTCGCCCCGCAGCCCTCTAGATCATAGGCCAGCACGCGAAATTCCTGTTCGAACGAGACGAGGATCAGCCCGTCCTCAGTCCGCGCGAGGCCCTCGGAGTCGCCAAATTCCTTGCCGTCGAAAGCGCGCCCCTCCGCATCCAGCATCGGGGTGATCCGCCCCTGCCCGCTCGGCATGCCGGTGAGCGTGTCCATCCCCAGCCACACAAAATGCCCGTCATCGGTGACGGTCAGCAGATTACCCGCATTCAGCACCACCATGCCCGACAGACCGCCAACCCGCGCGTCCGATGGGCGGATATGCCAGCCGCCGACATAACGCACGCGGTCGCTGAGATCGGCAGAGCCGCCGAGTTCCACCGGCTGCGCCTCAAATTCGAACGCCGTCGCCATCGCAAAGCGCACATCATCCGGGCATGAGGCGGCCCGCAGACGCTCACCCTCGGCGCGGATGTCGAGCAGGTCCGTCCGCGTCATGGTCGGCGGTGAGGTTTCCTGCGCCGTTCCGGCAACATCCGGCCCCGCGCAGCCGACAAGGGCCAGCGCACCCGCGAGCACAACGGAGGCAGCCATCAGGAACCGGCCCCTTTGGGATATCGAACGCATTCTGCGCACTCCTTCGCAGCATAGACCCGGCACGATAAACCGACGGGATGCGGCGTTTTTCCGGCGAAGGCCAGAAAAAATTTTATGACAGCTGCACCGGGACCGGCACGAAATTGCGTAATTATTGTCGTCCGGGTGCGCCGCGCTCCGGACGTTCGGCTGGCGGGGGGTATCGCCCCCCTACCAGAACCCCTTGCCGGCCGACATTTCCTGCCGCCATGACGTTGAGAGCTGCTCGCGGGGGTAGCCCGGTCTTCAGGGCCGCGTGCCCTTGACCTCCTGCAGGCTGGTCTTCTTCACCGCCCGGCCGAGATCGACCGCCGGTCCACCGCGCGACCCGCTGCCGTATTTCGGCGCACCCGACGTTGCCCCCGAGACCCGTCCCTGCACCGTCTGTCCGACAAGCGGCGGCACGGCCATCGCGGACGGCTGGGACGGCTCCACGTCGAACAGGCAGGCCAGTTGCTCCGTCATCGCACCGCCCAGCTGCTCGACATCGGTGATCGTGACCGCCCGCTTGTAATAGCGCGTCACGTCATGGCCGATGCCGATGGCGATCAGCTGCACCGGCGAGCGCGTCTCGATGAAGCCGATCACCTCCCGCAGATGGCGCTCCAGATAATTGCCGACATTGACACTCAACGTGGAGTCATCCACCGGCGCACCGTCAGAAATCACCATCATGATGCGGCGCTGTTCCGGTCGACCGAGCAATCTGTCATGGGCCCACAGCAGGGCCTCGCCGTCGATATTCTCCTTCAGAAGGCCCTCGCGCATCATCAGTCCAAGGTTGCGCCGCACCCGTCGCCAGGGCGCATCAGCGGACTTGTAGACGATGTGACGCAGATCATTCAGCCGCCCCGGTCCCGCCGGCTTGCCCGCGCGCACCCAGTCGTCACGCGATGCTCCGCCCTTCCAGGCCTTCGTGGTGAAGCCCAGTATCTCGACCTTGACCCCGCAGCGTTCCAGCGTCCGCGCGAGGATGTCCGCGCACAGCGCCGCAATCATGATCGGCCGCCCGCGCATCGAGCCGGAATTGTCGATCAGCAGCGTCACCACCGTGTCGCGAAACTCGCTTTCGTCCTCCCGCTTGAACGACAGCGGCGCGGTCGGATCGGTGACGATCCGGGTCAGCCGGGAGACGTCCAGCATCCCCTCCTCAAGGTCGAACGACCAGGAGCGGCTCTGCTGCGCCATCAGTCGGCGCTGCAGCTTGTTGGCGAGCTTTGACACCGCCCCTTGCATGCCCTGCAACTGATGATCGAGATAGGCCCGCAGCCGCGCCAGTTCCTCCGCGTCGCAAAGATCCTGCGCCTGCACGATCTCGTCATGGGCCTTGGTCCATGCATTGTAATTCAGGCCCGGCCGGTCATCGCCCTCGCGGAAGTTGGGCCGCATCGGCTTTGCATTCGGGTCGGGCTCGTCCATGTCATTGCCCGCATCCGCGTCGGCGTCGCTGTCCATCGTGACGGAAGTCTCCTCGCCGTCATCGCGTTCCGAGCCGTCCGCTGCGCTCGCTTCGGCGCGCATGTCGCCGTCCGCCTCATCGCTGCCATCGCCCTCGTCCTCGGAAGCGTCATCACCGGCATTGTTGTCGGTGCCCTCGTCTTCGTCCTCACCTTCGTTGTCCTCGTCGGCATCAGCGTCGGACTCCTCGCCCTCCGTGAGGTCGCGGATCAGCGCGTTGACGGCCTTTGCAAACTTTGCCTGATCGCCCATCGAGGCGGCCAGCGCGTCCAGCGCCTTGGCAGCCTTGCCGCTGATTTCCCCGCGCCAGAGGTCAGCAATGCCCTTGGCCTCGGGCGGCAACGGGCGTCCGGTGAGTTTCTCGCGCAGCAGAAACTCCACCGCAGGTGCAATCGGCGCGTTCTGCCGGTCCACCAGCCGCGTATAGCCCGCACGCTCGCACCGCCAGGCCAGCGCTGCGTCAAGATTGCCCGCCGTCCCGTCCATCGCGACCGCGCCAAGGCTCTCGACGCGC
>JBGSUF010000206.1:0-3242 GCA_041736285.1 Hyphomonadaceae bacterium
AGGGCGCGTGCGGCGCTGTCATGGGCGATGCGGCCAAGCGTGACGATGACGGCAAGGTTCGCCATCGCGGCGATGCGGGCTGCGAGGAATGGACGGCAGGCATTGATCTCTGCGCCGACCGGCTTGTTTTGCGGGGGGACGCAGCGCACCGCATTGGTGATGAGCGCGCGGGGAAGTGTGAGGCCGTCGCCCGGATCTGCGGCGTAGTGGCCCTCCGAGAGACCGTATTTTTCCAGCGTTGCGTAAAGCAGGTCGCCTGCCCAGTCGCCGGTGAAGGGACGGCCGGTTCGATTGGCCCCGGTGACCCCCGGCGCTAGGCCGACGACGAGGAGGCGGGCGTCCGGATTGCCGAAAGAGGGCACCGCGCCGTTGAACCAGTCCGGCTCCCGGCTGGCGACTTCGTCCCGGTAGGCGGCGAGGCGCGGGCAGCGGCGGCAGTCTGTGGGTGCTTCGGGCGGGGCCTGCGGCGGCTTCATTCGGCGTCCGGATCGCTGTCGGACCAGTCGCGGCGGGGGCGCGTGACGGTGCCTTCCAGATCAGCCAGATCAATGAACATGTCAGCGGCGCGGCGAAGCTCGTCTGATGCCATCGGCGGTTGCGACTGGATGGTGGAGACCACCGAGACACGCACGCCGCGCGACTTCACCGCCTCGACAAGGCTGGTAAAATCGCCATCCCCGGAAAACAATACGATGTGATCGACATGCGGCGTGACATTCATGATGTCGACGGCGATTTCGACATCCATATTGCCCTTGATGCGGCGGCGGCCATCGCGGTCGGTGAATTCCCGCGCGGTCTTGGTGACGAGGTTGTAGCCATTGTATTGCAGCCAGTCGACGAGCTTGCGGATCGGCGAATAATCTTCGGTGTCGAGCAGGGCGGTGTAATAATTGGCGCGCAGAAGCCGGCCCTTTGAGCGGAACTCGGTCAGAAGCTTGCGATAGTCGACCTCGACATTCAGCCCCTTGGCGGCGGAATAAAGGTTTGCACCGTCGATGAAGAGGGCGATTCGTTCAGAGGCGTAAAAGGTCATGGGGTGTCCTGAAAAGCAAACGTCGCCGCGAAAGCAAAGGCGATCATGATGAAATCAGCGGCAGGATTAGACCAGAGACTGCGTGGGGGCAAGCTCGCCTTGCCGCAAGTGCGAGAAACGGGTTGATCCGGCGCGGCTGGCGTCGTATTCAGGAGGTTTACGGAGATTGCCATGGCCCGCGTCACAGTCGAAGACTGCATCGAGAAAGTCCCCAATCGCTTCCAGCTCGTCCTGCTCGCGGCGCACCGCGCACGGATGATCCGGCAGGGGTCGCCGCTGACAATCGACCGCGACAATGACAAGGATCCGGTGATCGCCCTGCGCGAAATCGCCGAGGAAACGGTCGATCTGGCCGCGATCCGCGAGGCGTATGTCTCCAACATGCAGGACGTGCAGCCGGGCGAGGAAACCGAGCGCGAGGAAGATCGCCGCGCCCTGACCGCCGCGCCGACCGCCTCGGAAGAAGAGATCCTCAAGGCTTATCAGGCCGAGATCGAATCCGCGCGCGACGATCGCTACTAGGACCCGCACATGGCCGCTGATTCCCGGCCAGTTTCGCTCGGACGGGACGCCGGCTCTCCGGCGCCGGCGGACTTCTTCGGCACAGGCGAGTTCGGGGCCGGGGCGCCGTCAGCCGGGCAGCCAGGTCATGGGCCGGGTCACACGCCGGTTCACGGGCAAGGCCATTCCGGGACCGTGTCGGGGCGTCCCGCAGGCTTCCTGCGCCAGTATGAACTGGTGGAGCGCGTGCGGGCCTATCAGCCGGACGTCGACGAAGACCTGCTGAACGCCGCCTATGTCTATGCCGTGCAAAAGCATGGCGCGCAGACGCGGGCGTCGGGCGATCCTTATTATGCGCACCCGGTGGCGGTCGCGGGCCTGCTCGCCGACCTGAAGCTTGACCAGACCACCATCGTTGCGGGCCTTCTGCACGACACGGTGGAGGACACCGATGCAAGCCATGACGAGATCGCGCAGCTGTTCGGGGCCGACGTCAGCGAGCTTGTGAACGGTGTCACCAAGCTGACGCGGCTGGAATATCATTCGGAAGAGACCAAGCAGGCCGAAAACTTCCAGAAATTCATCCTCGCGACCATTCAGGACATTCGCGTCCTGTTGGTGAAACTTGCCGATCGCATGCACAACATGCGCACGCTGCATTTCCTGAAGAAGCCGGAAAAGCGCGTCCGGATCGCGCGCGAGACGCTCGACATTTACGGGCCACTGGCGCGCCGGGTGGGCCTTTCCGTCTATGCCAGCGAGATGGAAGACCTCGCCTTCGCCGAGGTCTATCCCGATGCGCGCAAGGCGATCGTGATGCGGCTTCAGGGCCTGCAGGAGAGCAGCGAGCCGGTTCTGGAGCGCATCCGGCGCGACCTTGAGGGCATGCTGGCGGCTGAGGGGGTGGAGTGCCGCATCATCGGCCGCCGCAAGGCGCCCTACTCGATCTGGCGCAAGCTGGAGCGGCGCAAGCTGGGTTTCAGCCAGATCATGGACATCTTCGCCTACCGGGTGATCGTGAACGATCCTGGCACCTGCTACCGGGTGCTGGGGATCATCCATCAGGCGTGGACGTGCGTGCCGGAACGGTTCCGCGACTTCATCTCCGTGCCCAAGACCAACGGCTATCGCTCGCTGCACACGACGCTGATCGCCTCGGGGAACAAGCGCGTCGAGGTGCAGGTGCGCACCGAGGAAATGCATGATGTGGCCGAACGCGGCGTGGCGGCGCACTGGCGCTACAAGAACTCGTCCTACGGGTTTGATGCGGACGCGGCGCGCACATCCGGCATCGACACGCGGTTCTCCCTGAGCACGTTTGCGGACATGATCGAGGAGGGCGACGGGCCGGTCCAGTTCCTGGAGAATGCGAAGATGGAGATGTATCGCGAGAGCGTCTTTGCCTTCACGCCGAAAGGGCGTCTCATCGTGTTGCCGGCCGGGGCCAAGCCGCTGGACTTTGCCTACGCGCTGCACAGCGAGATCGGTGACACCTGCGTTGGCGCGCGGATCAATGGCGAGCCGCGGCCGCTGCGTTCCGTGCTGGAAAACGGCGACGTGGTGGAGATCGCCCGCGCCAGCCTTTCGGCGCCGCTCGCCAATTTCGAAGCCCTGACGGAGACGGCGCGCGCGCGTGCGGCGCAGCGGCGAATGGTCCGGGAACGGGAGGTGCTGGCCTATCGCCAGCTCGGACGCGGGCTGCTGG
>JBGSUF010000217.1:0-9618 GCA_041736285.1 Hyphomonadaceae bacterium
CTGGATCGCCAGCCGCTGGGGCCTGACCGGTTCGCCCCTGCACGCCGCCCGCTTCTTTGGCGGCTATATCGCGCTCGCCCTCGCCGTCATCCTCATCTGGCAGGTGCTCCCGGTGGCCAGCCTCGCCGGATTTCTGCTCATCTCCGCCTGGCACTTCGGCGACGACGCGCGCAGCCGCCTCTCCCCCCTTGCGCGGCTGGCGTCGGGCACACTTATCCTCAGCGTTCCGGCGCTATTCCACGCCCCGGCGGTCTCAGCCGCCTACGCCGCCCTTTCCGGCGAAGGCGCAGACCTGCTTGTCACCGTCCAGCAATGGCTGGTTCCGCTTGCCGCCATTGCCCTCATGACCGACCTCATCATCCATCGCTCCTTCCCCCCTCGGCGCTTCCACGCCCTCGACATCGCCCTGCTTGTCGCACTGGCCGCCCTGCTCTCGCCCTATCTCTATTTTGCGATCTATTTCTGCGGCGTCCATGCGCCGCGCCATTTCCGCAACATCCAGGCCTCGACCGCCGGCGCGCGCGGCCGCCTGTTCTGGACCATGACGATCGGATTGACCCTCATCACCGTCGCCGCTGGCCTCATCGCCTTCGCCGTGATGGAGCGTTCGGGTTTCCGGCCAGACATTGCCGGGCTGCAAATCCTGTTCATCGGCCTTGCCGCGCTGACACTTCCGCACATGATCCTGATAGACGGCTTCGGCCCTCGCCGCGCGCCCCTTCGTTCAGAAAGCACACAGACGACATGAACCTCCCCCTTGGCTACACCCAGAGCGACCTGACCGAGCGCGTGATCCGCGTCGACGAGCGCGACCTCAACCTCGGCGCGGCCGGCAAGATCGAAGTGCATGAGGCGGGCCTTCTGCACCGCGCCTTCTCCGTCTTCCTGTTTGATGACGAGGGTCGGCTGCTGCTCCAGCGCCGCGCGCGTGGCAAATACCATTCCGGCGGACTGTGGGCCAACAGCTGCTGCGGCCACCCCCGCCCCGGCGAGCAGACGCGCCTGGCCGCCATCCGCCGCACACAGGAAGAGCTCGGCATCTCGGTGGACCTGACGGAGTCCTTCCGCTTCCGCTACCGTGTCGAGCTTGGCAACGGCCTGATCGAGAACGAGCTGGTCCACATGATGTTTGGCCGCTTTCATGGCACCCCCCGCCCCGATCCCTCGGAAGTGAGCCAGACGCGCTGGATATCGCTCGACGACGCCGCGCGGGAGGCCGCCGACGCGCCCGAAACCATCGCCGTGTGGTTTCGCCTCTACCTTGAGACCTGCCCCGGCCAGCTCGCCGCATCGGCCCGCGCCCTCAGCGAACCGTCAGAGCCCGAGCCATCCAAGCACGGGTGAGTACCGCAGCAGGACGAAGATCGACGTGCCAGCGAGCGCATAAGCCAGGAGCATCAGCGCCCCGTCACGCGCCGTCAACGCCAGTCCGACCATGGTGATGGCAGCGCCCGGCAGCGCGACCGCAAACGGCACCAGTTCCAGCGGGATCATCAACAGCGCCATCAGGCTGACCAGCACCGCTGAGCCATAGCGCGCCCTGTCTCCGGCGGCCCATTCGAGCCGGTCCGTCACCAGCCCGTCAATCCGTCTGAGAATGCCCTTCGACTTGTCGTGAGCCGTCTCCAGCCTGTCCTTGCCGATCGAAAGGTCTTCCAGAAAGCGGGGAAGCCAGATGTGCCTGCGGCCAGACAGAATCTGCGCCGAAAACAACAAAATCACCACGCCCACCGCCGCCGGCAGTCCCGGTATCGCGCCGAGCGGCGGCGCCACGGTCAGCAGACCCAGCAGGGTGAACACCGGCCCGAAGGATCTCTGTCCGTAAAGGTCCATCAGGTCGCCGATGGAGGTCTTGTCCCCATCGGTGTCCCTGATCGCCCTGCGAAGCACATCTTCGAGCGGATGCTGGTCGGCCATCGTCGCAATCGTCCTGACAGGCAGCGCGTGTGTGCTGCACCGGGAAAACGTCGCAAGGCCCGGCAGCGTTCCGGCATGCCTCGCATCCGCCTCACCCCCCAGGCCGGACTTGCGCCCTTGAGGAGCAGGAAAACCCGGCGCCGCTGCAAGGAATACGCGCATCCCGGCGGCCTCACCGGTTCCGGCTTCGGGTCCGCGTTGGTGTGAATTTGCTTGACAATGCAACACAAAATGTCCGCAACAAACCCTGAGAATCCGCCGGACGTGCGAACAAGAAACCACCGCTCAGAGGGGAACCGACGTGGCGCCGGAAAACGTGCCTCTCTTGCAAAAACTCCTCCCGTTCCGGCTTGGCCACGTGCTGGTTGAACCTGCGGCGTTGAGGTTGTCCAGCGCGCGCGGGGAGAGCTTTCTGGAACCGAAGGTGATGAGTGTGCTCGTCGCGCTCGCCGAACGACCGGGCAATCTGTGGCAACGTTCGGACCTGCTGGACAAGGTCTGGCCGGCAAGCCCAAGCGGTGACGAAGTGCTGACGCGGGCCATCTCGCTGTTGCGCAAGGCGCTCGAGGGCGGCCACGGGCTGAACTGCTCGGTGGTGACCGTTCCCAAGCTCGGTTACCGGCTCGTCGCTGATGTGCATGCCGAGGCCCCGCAAACCGCCATGCCTGCCGAGGCCCCGGCCCGGCGCTCGATTGCCGTCCTGGCCTTTGCCGACCTCAGCGCCGCGGGCGACCAGGGACACTTTGCGGATGGGGTGTCGGAGGAGATCATCAACGCTCTGGTGCGCGTGCCGGACCTTCAGGTGGCCGGCCGGACATCGTCCTTCGCCTACAAGGGCCGCGACACGGACCTGCGCAAGATCGGCGCAGAACTGGCCGTGGATTTCATCCTCGAAGGTTCGGTGCGAAAGCAGGATAACCGCCTGCGGATCACGGCGCAGCTGGTCCAGACCAAGGACGGTTTCCATCAATGGTCCGAGACCTTCAACGGCACACTCGACGACATCTTTGATCTGCAGGACCGAATTGCGGTCGTGATCGCCAGACAGCTGGACCTGTTGCTGAATTCCGGTCCACAGGCGCGCCTGTCCCCCCGGATGACGAACAGCTTCGAGGCATATGACCTGATGCTGCGCGCACGGGCCGCCTACCGCCTCTCTCCCGATGCCGAGACTTTCGCCTGCGCAGAAGCCCTGCTGAACGAGGCTGTGCAGATCGACCCGGACTTTGCCGAAGCCTGGGTAGCAATCGCAACCCTGCACAATTTTGCCGCCGCCAGTCTCGGTGACCGATCGGTCCGTGCGGCTTTCGAGGCGTCCAAGGCCGCGATCGAGCGCGCGTCCCGGCTCGCCCCGACAAATGCAACAACCGTCATCTGGAACGCAAACATACGTTATTTTGAGGGCGACAGCCTGACCGCCTTCCAGCTGGCGAGGACCGCGCTGGCGCTCGAGCCTGAAAACCCTGCCATCCTGTTCAGCGTGGCGCATTACGCGACCTGTTTCGGGTATCACGGGGAAGCCCGGCGCCTTCTCGAACGTGCACTGAGCCTTGACCCGCTGGACGGGTTTGCCTGGCATACGCTGGCAAGGGTGAACCAGAATCTGGGCCATCTCGAAACCGCTGTGCAGCAGGCCGAGCGCGCCGTGGAACTGGGCGATGTGTTCGCGCTCGATGCGCTCGCATGGATTGCCCTGCAGCAGGGCGACCCCGTCCGCGCCCAAGCGATTTTCCTCGATTTACATGACAGGATGGGCTCGCAACTGGAGGGCGGAGCAGACAGCCGGCAGATCTGGGAAATGTTTGCGCGGGGCGTGTTTCGTGACAGCGAAGCTGACGTCGAGATGATGCGCATGGGCCTCAGAATGCGGATGGCCACGCCGGGATACGAGCCGAACGCATCGACATTCGTTGGCATTGCCTGCGTCGGCATGGTCGAGGAGCTGTTTGCCCAATGGAAGGCATCCTACGTCCTGAAGAGCACCGTGGCCGTCGCCCTGTGGTCTGGTGTGGATTGGGCGAGGAAGGTGCGCACCCACGCCGGCTTTACGGCATTTGCGGAGGCCAATGGCCTCGCCGCGATCTGGCGTCAGTTTGGCTGGCCGGATGGCATCGTCCCCATCGAAGGCACCGATGGCTCAAACGGGCAGTTCACCGCCCGCTAGCAGGCCCCGGACACCGGCGGACTGTTGCCCGGCAACAGCGAAGCCGGTCCGATATCGGTCTGCGTTCCACCCATCAGATACAGGTATGAGTTGTGGGTGTGCTGGTTCTTCGCTTGGTCGACATAACTGACGGATGGAGGCAGCTGGACGGCGCGGAGCGTCACGATCGTGTCCGCCTGCTGCCATTGGCCGGCCCGCCGGGCGACATCCGCCCACACTTTCAACCCATCCCGGATGGCAGCGCCCTCAAGTGTGTCCGGGATCGGTTCGGGCACATTGTCCGGCGCAAGTTGGTCGATGCGGCCATACCAGTAAGGGATGGTGTCGAGGGGATTGATGATCTGGAACGAATTGCCCTGCGCCTTCAGCCACGACGCAAACGCCGGGTCGCCGGGCGATGGCGGCGCTGAAGCATAGGCGATGCATTGCGTCAGGCCGGCATTGGGCCAGTTCGCGGACGCCTGCATCACCCAGGCCAGCATGATCTGGACCAGCGCCGCACCCTGGCTGTGCCCGGCGACGAAGACCGTCATATCCTGCCGCGACCCGGCGGCTTGCGAAAGAAATTGCGGGAGGGTGGTTCCCGTCTCATCGGCAACGCCCAGCATCCCCTGCACCGCTTCGAGGAAATGGGTCGAAACGCGCGTCTTCGCCCCGGTCGTGTAGGGGCAGATGCTTTGCGAGGTCGGCACATCCTCCCAGAAACTCGTCACCGTCATCACCGTGCCCCTCAGCACAACTGACAGGTTCCCGGTGTCGCGGTTGCGCGCGACATAAACCATGTTGCTTTCGCGCGTGCCGAAAACCGGCCCCCAGACCAGCGACCACTTGCCTTGTGTGTCATAGGCCGGTTTCGCGAGTTCAACGAGGATGGCGGCCTTCACCTTCGCAAGCGACTCATCGACGGCCGCATTGGCTATCGCGGCCAGCGTCACCTGATTCAGGGCCTGTACTGGATCATATACGGCCATCGTGTCCTCCGGATCGCGGTTGCGGATCAAATCCTGCGGCGCGGCGCGGCGCCACTTCTGACCAATAAACCAGAAAAAGCCGTCTGAACATGCCGCCTTCACGCCCGTATTTCGCGGAAAATCAACGCTCATGCCCGGCCCTCATATTTTCCTCATGTCGAAATCAGGTCGCCGTCAGGCCGCAGGCGCACCGATCAGGCAAAACGTCCTTGCAGCCGGATCGCTGCCCCAACAAACCAATGGAGCACACCATGAGAAACATCTTCAAAACCCTCGCCGCCGCGTCCGTCGCCCTGATGATCGCCGGCACCGCATCCGCAGCGACGCAGTTCAGCGCCACAATCCGCTACGACCCGACAGTGTCCGTCGCGCAGACCTATCAGTCCATCGACCAGCAGGTCACCCGGCTCTGCTCACGCGAAATCCGCCGTGCGGGCCGCGTGACGCTTTCCACACGCTCCCGCTTCATGAACTCCTGCCGCGCTGAACTCATGGAAGACGCCGTCAACAGCATCAACGCACCGCAACTGACCGCCTTCTATCAGTCGCAGACTGGCGCGCCGCAGGTTGCCCGCGAATATGCATCGAACTAACGGTCAGGAACACCTCCAAAGCCCCTCCCCGATCCTGACCACTGGCGTGGCGGCGAAACTCGCCGCCACGTTTCCGTGCGCGCGCCGTCAGGATCGGCTGCAGGCCGTCTCATCGCTCTGCCCGCACAGTCGGCACATGTTCAGGCGAAAGGCTGACCCCATTCTTCAGCGGCGCGGCACCTCGGACCACACGCTGCCCCCGCGACCCCCTCGCGAACAAGAGTGTCCCGCTCGTTGAGGCGGATTCGAAAAGTGAGGCACTTTTCGCCCTCAACATCTCAATCTGGCTGGGATTTCAAAACGAAAATGGTGCCCGGGGGCGGATTTGAACCACCGACACGCGGATTTTCAATCCGCTGCTCTACCCCTGAGCTACCCGGGCATCGTGTAGAGGGGCTTCGAAGAAAGCGGTGTATAGGCACCTCGCGCCCCGCTGTCCATGCCCTTTGTGAAGGTTTTCCCCTGAGCGTGTTCAGGGCTCGTGATCGCGTGGTTCGGGGTCTGCCGGGGTGTCCTCGCTTTCCTCGGAGGAAGCGCCGGGGATGACATAGCTTCCCTTCAGCCAGCGGCCAAGATCAACGTCCGCGCACCGCCTCGAACAGAAGGGACGCGGGGCAATGGCGGCAACGTCCTTGCCGCAGATGGGACATTTCGGCGTTCGTGTCATGACGCCGCGAGTTTGACCTTATCGGACGGCGCCGCGTCAAGAGCGAAGCGTCCGCCAAATCGCGCCGCAAGATCACCGCGCCAGTCGAATGGGGCAGCTTCCAGCCACATCTTCACATCGGCCGGCACAGACAACACGAAACTCGCCCCGCGCTGGCTCAGAAGGCCCCGGCGCAGCGTCTCGATGGCGTCCAGTGCTCTCGCCTCTGTCGTCATGGCGCCGCGTTCATCCATCAGGCGTTCGCGCAGTGGCCGCACGCCCCACGCCAGCGAAAACTCCATCAGCCCGAAGGGCGACGGCGGCAGCACCAGCGCCTTGCGCTTGCTCAGCGCCTTCCACGCGCGTGAAAAATGCGACTTCATCCGTCCGCCATCATCGCGCCCGAGCGGCGAGACACAGTCGAGCACAGCCAGACCGCCGATATCGCGCAGGGCAAACTGCCGCGCGGCCTCGGTCACGGCGTCCTTGTTGAGCGCGCTGGAAAATCCGCGACGGTCGCCCGTCGATGCCCGCCCCGCGCTGTCGACATCCACCGCCGTGAGCGCGGGTGTGGGTGACAGCGTGATCCGCCCGCCGCCCGGCAGGGAACAGTCAGGCTGCAGCGCATCGCCGAACACGCCGTCGAGATATTCGGCAAGCTGCGGCGTCTCCGCAAGCACGGTTTCCGACGGCTCCGACGGAAGGCTGGCCAGCCAGGCCGACCATGGCGAGGTGTAGGGTTCGCCGGCCGGGTCGGTCATTTCGCGAACCCGGGCCAGCTTGTCGGCGCGCGCCTCGGCCTCCACGATGACGCTCAGCCGCGTCCCCTCGGGCAGTGCTTTCTGCTTGGCGCTTGTGCGCATGAACACGCTCTGGCCGAGCGCGGTGTCGAGAAATGCGCCCCCGGCGGCCGCGTCATGCGTGCGCAAAACCGCCTCGACTGTCCGCCCGCACCAGAGGAATCGCTCATTCTGCCACGGCCGCGACAGGAAGAGGCGCAACTCACGGCCCTCATCGTCGCAGGCCACGGCACGTGTCTCACCAATGCGCTCAAGCCGAAGAAGATGAAGGCTCATGTCCCAATGCGCAACAGTCCCGCGCCCCTTAGCAACTGGGCGGTCTCGAAGAGGGGCAAACCGACGATACCTGTATAGGAACCAGAGATTTCGCGCACAAACGCGCTCGCCAGTCCCTGGATCGCATAGCCACCGGCCTTGCCCCGGCCTTCGCCGCTCTGCACGTAAGCTGCAATCTCCGCGCCATCGAGCTTCTTCAGCGTGACGCGGGAGGAAACCAGCCGTGAGGTGACGCTTCCATCCGGCAGGGCCAGCGCGATCGCCGTCATCACGACATGCGCCCGGCCCGAAAGCATGGTGAGGCATTCAGCCACCGTTTCATCGCTTTCAGCCTTCGGAAGGATGCGCCGCCCGAGCGCGACCACCGTGTCGCCCGCCAGCACGCACGCGCCGTCCCCGGCCGTCTCGCGCACCGCGCATGCCTTCTGAAGCGCCAGTCGCATCGTGTGCGGGCGCGGCATTTCCCCCGGCAGCGGGGTTTCGTCAATGTCGGCTGGCTGGACGCGTTCCGGCGTAACACCGATCTGCTTCAGGAGATCAAGGCGTCTTGGCGATGCACTCGCCAGCACGAGGCGGCGAGCGTGCGTCGTCCCGGTCATGTGCCGTCTTACTTGAAGCGATAGGAGATGCGACCCTTGGACAGGTCGTAAGGGGAAATTTCCACGAGAACCTTGTCACCCGTCAGCACGCGGATACGATTCTTGCGCATCTTGCCTGCCGTGTGAGCGATCAGCTCGTGATCATTTTCCAGTTTCACGCGAAATGTTGCGTTCGGCAGGAGTTCAACAATCGTCCCGTTGAACTCGAGAATCTCTTCTTTGGCCATCACAGCTCCTTTTTCCACGACGACTGATGCGCGTCGGCTAATGATATAGTGACGCTTTGGGGCCGTTGTTAGACTGAGCCGCCGCCAGCGACAAGCAAAGACTGCCGCCCGTCCTAGACCGGGCCGCGGCCGCCGCCGGCCCGCAGCGCACAAATCAGGGTGAACAGCCGCCGCGACGTGTCGAAATCGGTTGCGATCTTGCCGCCCAGCCGCTCCGACAGCATTTCTGAGCCTTCGTTATGAATGCCCCGCCGGGCCATGTCGATCGCTTCGATCTGATGCGGCGTCGCATTGCGGATCGCATCATAATAGCTCTCGCAGATCATGAAGTAGTCGCGGATGACGCCCTTGAACGGGCTGAGCGACAGCACGAACGCATGCACAGCCTCTTTGCCCTCGGTGCGGATGTCGAAGATCAGCCGGTTTTCCTCCGCCGAGAGCATCAGCCGGTATGGCCCCCGGTCATGCCCCTCAAGGCCGAAGCGATTGTCCTCGATCAGGTCGAAAATCGCCACCCGGCGCTCATGCTCGGCGTCAGGACCGGACGCGGCAAGGCTCTCCTCGTCGATGTCGACGGAGATCAGCCTGTTCCTGCTGTCGGTCGTTTCGTCCCCCACCTGGCCGTCCTTCGCACGTTATGGTCGCCCCGCAGGGACAACGCTTCATCCTTCATTCGTTCGGATGGAAATCGAACGCGCGTGCGCTGGCAACCCCTCAGCCGCTGCAAGTGTGAGTGCAGGGCCGCTGAGCGCTGCAAACCCGCGGTCTCCGACACGCTGAATCGACGATCGCTTGACGAAATCGAGGACGCCAAGCCCCGACGAAAACCGCGCGGCCCGGCTTGTCGGCAGCACGTGATTCGATCCGGTGACGTAATCGCCCAGGGCTTCCGGCGTGTGGCGGCCCAGAAAGATCGCCCCGGCATGGCGGATGTGCGCCAGCAATTCCTCCGGCGCATCAATCGCCAGTTCCAGATGTTCAGGCGCGACCATGTCGGAAAGTGCCGCCGCCTGCAGCAGGTTCTCCACGATCACAACGCCGCCATTGTCTTGCCATGCGGCCCGCGCCGTCGCCTGTGTTGACAGTGTCGCCAGCTGGCGCTCGACAGCGGCGCAGACGGCATCGGCAAAGCCGGCATCATCGGTGATCAGGATGGATTGCGATGACGGGTCATGCTCGGACTGCGACAACAGGTCCGCCGCGATCCAGTCCGGGTCATTCTTCCCATCGGCGATGACGAGGATTTCCGACGGCCCGGCAATCGTGTCGATACCCACCGTGCCGAACACCTGCCGCTTGGCTTCGGCCACATAGGCGTTGCCCGGCCCCACAATCTTGTCGACCGGTGCCAGCGGCCCCGCGCCATAGGCCAGCGCTGCCACCGCCTGCGCGCCGCCGACCGGCCAGAATTCCGTCACCCCCGCT
>JBGSUF010000248.1:0-1539 GCA_041736285.1 Hyphomonadaceae bacterium
CCGTCACCGCCGCCATCACCGCGAGCAATGCGGCGGCAGACACTCCGAGCAGGCAAGCGCGCATTCCGGTCATCGCATTCACTCTCCGTCGCCAGAAGGCTCGCCCGCGCCATCGTCATCGGCTGGCGGCGGGCTGTCGAAATCCTCAAGTCCATCGAGCACCGAGCCTGAGCCTGAGCCTGAGCCTGAGCCCGTGCCGTAATCGACCGCATCAGCGCCGCCGGACCCGGCCGAATCGTCGCCGCTGCCGCTCGCGAGCGAGCCGAACAGCGTCAAAAGGTCCACCGCGCCGCGCGTGTAGATGATCTCGCCCGAGCCATCCTTCGCGATGTTGTCGAAGCTGCCGCCCGGCTCGATGGCGACATAAGCCCCGCCGAGAAGGCCGTCGCTGACAATCTTCGCGTCGCTGTCGTCGGGAAGCTCAATGCCCTCATCAATGGCGAGGCTGACCCGCGCCTCGAAGCGTTTCGGGTCGATTTCCGTCGCCTTCACCACGCCGATCTTCATGCCGGCCAGGCGCACATCGGTGCCGCGCTCAATGCCGTTGATGTTGTTGAACCGCGCGAGCACTTCATAGCGAGCGCCGCTGCTGGCCTCGCTCGTCTCCGACAGGGAGAACCACATGAAGAAGGCCGCAACCGCGATCACGACCGCGCCGAGGATGGTTTCGACAATGGATTCACGCATCGGGGGTCCACGCTTCGTAATCGGCTGAGGCCTTGGCGCGCTGGCCGCTCTCGTGCAGGCTGCCCGGCGGGCGATAGGCCAGCGGCGTGCCGGTCAGGTTCGGCTTGTGCGGCTGCTCCCACGCCTGGCGGCGCAGCGGTGCTTCCGTCGGCGGCAGCTCGAATGTGTGGTGCAGCCAGCCATGCCAGTCCGGCGGCACTTTCGACGGCTCGGCCAGCCCCTTGTAGAGCACATAGCGACGGCTGAGGCCCTCGCGGGAGGGTTTGCGCTCCTCAAAGTAGCGATTGCCGTAATCGTCCTCGCCGATCAGCGTGGAGCGGCGCTTGATGTCGAACAGCGCGCCGAGTGTCGCGCCATTCCACCAGGTAAAGAGTCGGGCCAGCATGAGCTTTGTCCTTTTTGGGCCGTCCGGTCGGTGCGGCCCCCGCATTTTGTGTCTCGCCGACTAAACGCCATGCGAGTCTGGCGTGAATATGGCCGAGGCAGGGCCGCAAATCCAGTTGCGTTCACATCCTGCCTTCTGCCCGCCCGTCCTTGCGGGTGCAAGAGCCGATTTCCCCCGCGCAAACCGTGAACCGCTCTTGATTGACGGGCCGGCTTTCCGCACCCTGATCAGCATCTGTCGAAAAGGGCGAATCATGAGCAAGCGCAAGACCGTCTCCGCCGCCACCGCCGCCGCCGTGCAGGAGGCCCTCCGCCTCGGCCGGGAGACCTTCATTGCCCTCGAAGGCGGCCTTCTCGACAATGAGGCTGTCACCGCCGCCTTCGCCGCCATTCCCGGCCTGCCCGATGACGCGGTCGCCCGCCTCACCATGGCCGCCGAGGGGGGATATGCCACCCCGCCCGTGCCGC
>JBGSUF010000307.1:0-4579 GCA_041736285.1 Hyphomonadaceae bacterium
GCGACGACCTTGCCCGCGCGCTCGTCTTGCCGCTCGCCCCGGCCCGTGCGCCCCTCGATTCCGGCCTGACGGGCAATGGTTCCAGCCTTCGCGACATTCTGGCCGACATTGACCGCGCCAGCGCCAATGCCGCCGCCGCCGCAACGCCCGCGACACCCGCAGCAACCTCCGGCGCGACATCCGGCAATGGCCATGCTGCGCCCTCCGCCGACGCAGGTGGCGCTCTGGTTGATGAGCTTCAGTCCTCCGGTATACGCCTTCCAGCCGTCTTCCGTCCGCGCGACAACAAGCGGCTGATGCAGGCGGCCAAACGCGGTGAGGATGCGCTGCGCCGCGCTGTCCTTGAGATTGCAGGAGAAGACGTGAAGCGTGTCGCGATCCGGTTGCGCAAGAATGGCGGGCTTATGGACCTGGCTCAGGACTTCATGGCGCAGGATGCAGACCGCATCTATTCGGCCCTGACCGGCGACCGCTCCGGCGAGGAGACGCCCATGCCGCGCATTTCGGCCTATCTACTGGTCGACGCCGCCCTCAATTCATAACGGTGAGCCGCTCATAACGGTGAGCCGCGTCCCCCGTTCCGATGGCCCGGTCAGCGCTCCCGGGAGACATCAGGGGCGGGGCGGACCGGGCGCTCCCGCTGCGCCGGACTGTCAAGACCTGCGGCATTGCGCTCGGCCATCTCTGCGCGCACGTCATGCGCCGCCTGTCCGATCACGTCCTGCGCCGCCTCGGACAGGGCCTGAACTTCCCGATCTCCACCGGTCGGCACGACGGCCGAATAACGCCGCTGCCACAGCGCTTCCCGGCGCGGCCCGGTGAGCAATGTCACGCTGACGCTGGCCTCCGCCTCGCCCTCGCGCACGGCAAAATACTGCAGCCGCCATGACACTTCCACATTGCCCCGCGCGCCCGTTCCCGCCGCAAGCGCAACGCCCGGCCCACGCCCGTCATTGAGCGTATCGACCAGCGCGTACTGCATCATCACGGCGGCATTGTCGGTCCATTCCCGCCCGCTCAGGAGTGCGAACGATCCATCGGCCCGCTCGAACAATATTTGCCGTCCGGCGACGAGGCGCGGCCCGCTCGGCTCGCTGACGATCACCGTTCCAAGCAGCGGCACATCCGGCATGCCGGGCGCGGCGCTGATGGTGTAAATCGCCTCCGGCGCCTTGGGCTCCGGCAGGACGGACACACAACCGGCCACCACAATGCAGGCCATCATGACGGTGCGGCGCGTTGTTTTCATCAGGCTTGCCATGTTCTTCACTCCCGCACCGGCAACGGCTCGCCGAGGACGAAGCCGCGCGGATTGCTCTCGATTTCGCGCGCCAGCCCGTCCAGCCGGGTGATCAGCCCCTGCAACTGTCGCCCGGTCTGGCTGATGTCATAAAGCATGCCGAGAGCCGGATCGCGCAATTCCTCGACCGTCTCGCTCAGGCTGTCGCTCGCCGCCGACAGCGACACTTTCAGCTCCTCGGTGGTCTCGCGCAATGCCACCACCGCCGCCTCGATCTCCGCGCCGATCGTGACGATCTCGTTATCGGCGCTTTGGGCGAGCGCGCTGACGGAAGCGGCCGCCTTCTCGATTTGCGCCGCTGCGCTGTCAACCCGCGCCAGCGTCGCCCGCATGTCCGCCGTGATGCCGTCCTCGCCGACAAGTTCGGCGCTGAAACGCTCCACATTCACCAGGGTCTGGGACACGGTGTCGATATTGTCCGGCGACATCAGCGTGTTCAGCCGCTGCAGCGTCGTGTTGGCCTCCAGCATGAATTGCTGACCGCCGGAGACAAGGTTTGACAACTGCGTCGTCTCCGTCGGGATGACCGGGATGGGCGTGTTCGGCCTGCGCACGACAAGGTCCGCCGACTGGCTCCCCGCCTGAATCTGGATGAAGGTCGCCCCCGTCAGGCCGACAAAGTCGAGAATGGCTGTGGAATCGGTGCGCACCGGCGTCTGGCTGTCGATGCGGATGCGCGCGATGACGCGGCTGTCATTGTCGGCATCGATGCGCAATTCCTCCACCTCACCGACTTTCAGGCCGAGATAGCGAACCGCTGCGCCCTCCGAGAGACCGTTCACCGGCCCATCGAACACCACGTTGTAATCCTCGTATTCGCGCGAGAACTGCACCTGCCCCATCCACATCACCACGCCGAGAAGCGCGACGGCTGCAAACAGTATGACGGCGCCAATCAGCGCATAGTTGGCCCGGTTTTCCACCTTAGCCTCCTTTGTCGAAAGCCGCGCGGCCACGCGGACCGCCGAAATATTCCTGAATCCACGGATGCGGATCAGCCCTGACTTCGCCCGGCGTTCCGACCGCAAGGATATGCTTTTCGGCCACAACCGCAATGCGGTCGCACGCCGTGGCAAGCGTGTCGAGATCGTGGGTGACAAGAAACACGGTCAGGCCCAACGTCTGCGCAAGTTCCCGGATGAGAAGGTCGAACCGCCCCGCCGTGATCGGGTCCAGGCCTGCCGTCGGCTCGTCGAGGAAGAGCAAGACCGGATCCAGCGCCAGCGCCCGGGCCAGCGCCGCCCGCTTGCGCATCCCGCCGGAAAGGTCGGACGGGAATTTTCCGCACGCTGACGGCTCAAGACCGGCAAGTCGCACCTTCATGCGTGCAATGTCCCGCATGAGCGCTGCCGGCATCTGCACGTGCTCACGCATCGGGACCATCACATTCTCGATCACCGTCAGGCTGGAAAACAGCGCGCCGTCCTGAAACATGACGCCGATATCTCGCTCCAGCCTTTGCCGCCCGGCGTCGCTGACATGGTCGATCCGCTCGCCAAACACCTCGATATCGCCCGCTTTGGGCAGGATCAGCCCGACAATCGACTTCAGCAGCACCGATTTGCCGCCGCCCGACGGGCCGATGACGCCCAAAACCTCGCCGCGCATCACATCCAGATCGAGATCCTCGTGCACGACATAGCTGCCGAAGGCATTCTTCAGCCCACGCACGCGGATCGCCACATCGCCCCGGCTCATATGCCAAGCTCCATGTATAGGAGCGCGAAAATCGCATCCGTCACGATGATGGCGAAGATCGCCTGCACCACCGAGGTCGTCGTCGCCGCGCCGAGGGACTGCACCGAATTGCCCACCGCAAGCCCCTGACGACAGCCGACCAGCGCCACGATCAGAGCCACCACGGGCGATTTGGACATGCCGACCCAGAGATTCTCCACCGGAACGGTCTCCACGAGGCGGTTGAGGAAAAAGCCCGGCGAAATGTCCAGCGTCGCCCATGCCGCCACCATGCCGCCGATCACGCCCGCCGCCGTCGCCACAAAGGCCAGCACTGGCACCATCACCAGCATTGCCAGGAGGCGCGGCACCACAAGCACCTCCATCGGCTTCAGCCCGATGACCTGCATGGCGTCGATTTCCTGGCGCATCTTCATCGCGCCGATCTGCGCGGTGAAGGCCGAATTTGTCCGCCCGGCCAGGATGATGGCGGTGATGATGATCCCGAACTCACGCAGCACCGCAATGCCGACAAGCTCGACCACGAACACGCTCGCGCCAAGATCCTGCAGCGTCGTTGCGCCGATGAAGGCCACCACCATGCCGACGAACAGCGACAGGAAGGCGACGATGGGCAAGGCGTCCAGCCCCGCCTCCTCGGCAATCGCGACCACCGAGGTCCAGCGCATCTTCGAGGGCCGCACGATCAGCTTTCCGAGCGTCGTCAGCGCCTCGCCCAGAAAAGCGAGCGT
This sequence comes from Hyphomonadaceae bacterium, assembly GCA_041736285.1. GTDB lineage: Bacteria > Pseudomonadota > Alphaproteobacteria > Caulobacterales > Hyphomonadaceae > JBGSUF01. The sequence goes on from JBGSUF010000307.1 coordinate 3,730, forward strand.
CCCGACAAGCTCCCGCCAGACGGCCTCTGCGCCGCGGCCAAGCCGCACAAGCATGGCATAAAGACCGTGGGGAATGTCCAGTTCGGGCATTTGCTGATCGCTGACCGACGCCGCCCGCACGCTTTCCATCAGCGAGGTGAAGCGCCCGTCGGCGCGCCATAACCGGTCCGCAAGCGGCGTTTGCGTATCGCCCGCCCGCAGCGCCCTGTCGAGGACGAACGCGCCGGATGTGTCGATATGCCCGACGCCCGAAAGGTCCAGCACGGGGGCCTGCGCGAGCGCCGCCTCGCTGCGCAGTTTCGCATCGACGCTGGCCACGGTCATCACCGTCCAGTCGCCGGTCACGCCGAGGATGAGAGCGTCACCCTCCTTGCGGAAGGCATAGGAAGGCGGTGTATGGGCCATGTTGATCCAGCAGACTTGGTTTGCGCATCGTGCCAGTTTAACCTTAAGACGACCGCAACCCGATTGGTTCAATTGCAGTCATTCTCGTTCCGGATACCCCGCATCATGTCAGACACTGTCACAACCGCGCTCCAACTCGGTATCCAGCACCAGTCCTACCCGCTCGCGCGCACGTTTGCGATATCGCGCGGTGCAAAGACCAGCGCCGAGGTCATCCAGGTCAGCCTGTCGCAGGACGGTCGCACCGGCCGCGGAGAGGCCGTGCCCTATGCCCGCTACGGCGAGACGGTGGCGGACTCCATCGCCCAGATCGAGACGATCCGCGTCGAGATCGAACGCGGCCTGACGCGCGCCGACCTTCAGGAGGCCCTGCCCCCCGGCGCGGCCCGCTGCGCCGTCGACTGCGCGATGTGGGACATTGAGGGCAAGCTCACCGGCGTCCCCG
>JBGSUF010000314.1:0-7250 GCA_041736285.1 Hyphomonadaceae bacterium
TTTCAAAAGCCGGAGCCCCTGCCGGCGCCCATCAATTCGGCCGGCCGCGACGATGGCGCCTGGGTGTCCGCTGATGGAACGCTGATGCTGATCACCTATGCGGATCGTGGTGGCTGCGGCGGCAATGATCTCTTCATCTCGCGCAAGACCGCTGGCCTCTGGAGCGAGCCGCGCAATCTCGGCTGCGCAGTGAACTCGGCTTATGACGACGGCGCCGGCGCGCTGATTCCTGGAACACAAACCCTGGTCTTCATGTCATCGCGCCCATTCGACGGCGGCGCGCCGGGCACTCCGGCGTTGTGGGTGGTTGATCTGAGCGACCTGAATTGAGTGTGCTGAGAGACCGTTCTGGCGCGTCCCCGCCTGATCGGGGCCGTCCGCTGAACGGCTGGATTGTGGGAGAACTACCAACGGTCCTGGCCATCGGCGCCAACTGATGGTCATGGCCCAAACCGGCCCTGCAGTCCGTTCTGCATTCCCCTCTGGGCCACCGGCAGACCCAGAAGGTCAGCGCACAAACATGCGGGTGGCTCAGCCTGCGCCCTCGCTGGCCACCGCCAGAATGGAGGCGACGAAAGCGCCAAGAACGAGAAATGTCCGCGTCCAATGCCACGCTTGCCATCTCGCGAGTTCCGCCGGGAGGTCGCTCTCGTCCAGGCCGTGATCTGCGAACGACGCATTGGCCCGCCTGAAATAGACAAAGAATGTCAGCAGCGCCGCCGAGCAGAGAAACGCCGCGAGCGTTTTCCACGAGACAAGTTCTGCGCCCCATGCGGCAGACGCGACCGACAGCACAAAAGCGGCGGTCGTCAACGGCGCATAGTATCGAAACAGACTGGGCCCGAGCGTGCCGTGCAGGCTGAAGAAATCCGGCGCTGGCATCGACCGCCAGTAAGGCACAAGGATCAGGGCTTCGGTCAGCATGCCGCCCGCATAAAGGCCAAGCGCAAACGCAGCTAGGTCGGTCAGCGCAAGCATCATTTCGCCCCCGTCGGTTGGGCATCTACGGGCGTCCAGATATTCGTCCGGCACAATGGACCGATACAGCCTTTGACCCTCAGCGTGCCGTCGGGCAATTTCTCGAGACTCGCGACGAACGTCTTGCCATCCTCCGGATTGTAGATTTCCCCGCGGTGCCAGCCCTTTGGTGACCGTTCAAAGCCTCGCACGATCGGTATGCCAATGAGCGCGCGGGTGCGCAGCGACGGATCGCGGTTCATCGCATCACGATCAGTCTCGATACGGGCGGTATCGGTGCGGGCGGTATCGGTGCGGGCGGTGTCGATGCGGGCCGGATCGATCCAGACGAGATTGCCGCACGGCGTCGCATCGCCGCAATCATGGATCTCGATATGCCCGTCCTTTGCCGCGCTCAGCCAGAGACCGTAAACATCATGGGGATCTGCTATAGCCGGTGCCGAGAGACAGAATGCGACGGTCAGGACGAATGGTATCTTCATTGAACCCTCCATATTATTATACGTGTATAATTAAATAGGGCATTCGCGTCAAGCGGGCTGAATCCGAACGGAGAACTGGAAGTGAAAGACAAAGCCACAAGGGGCGACGCTCCGCCTGCACGGCGCGGCCGACCTGAAATGTCAGACGCTGCGCGCCTCAAGATGAGAAAGAAAATCGCGGAGGCCGCCGACAAACTGTTTCAGAAAAGCGGATACGGCGCGGTGTCGATGCGCAAGATTGCGACCGCGGTCGGCTGCACGCCCATGGCATTGTACAGTTACTTTCCTTCCAAGATCGATATCTTGCAGACCCTTTGGGGCGGCGTGTTCGAGGCTGTGTTCGCCGAAGTCACGGCTGCAGGATCGGACCCCAGTCCGAAAGCGAGGCTGATAACGCTCTGCGAAATCTATGTGACCTACTGGCTGACCCATCCAGACCATTACCGTCTGGTCTTCATGTCAGAAGGTGTCACGCAGCCGGATGTGAGCCTGTTTCTCGATCAGCCTGACATCGCGCGACGCTTTTCTGTCTTTGCCGATGCCATCGCCGAAGCCAACCCGGCAACGCTGAGCGCGCCCGTACTGAAATTGAAACTCGATCTGTTGCTTTGTGTGCTCCACGGAATTGCCCACAACACGATCACGGTCAGCGGCTATGCTTGGTCATCGCCCCGTGAACTGATCTCGCTGGGCGTGACGGGAATTGCGTAAAGCTGACCGCTGACCATTCGCTTCCGCGCGCGCCCCACAAACCCTTCGCCCCCGATAAAACGGCCAACCACTGCTTCTGGCCAAGGTCGCTGACGGGCAACGAATAAGTTCGTGTTGACACGTGACCATTTAGTCACCTATTGTCCGATTTATGGATGCAATTTTCAAAGCCCTGAGTGACGAAACACGCAGAAGTCTTCTGGACGCCTTGCGGCGAAAGGACGGGCAGACGCTGACGGAACTGGAAGGCCAAATCGGCATGACGCGGTTCGGGGTGATGAAGCATCTCAGGATTCTGGAGGAGGCCTGCCTTGTGACCACCCATAAATCGGGGCGCTTCAAATACCATTATCTCAATGCATTGCCTCTGCAGGAGGTCGCGGACCGGTGGATTGAACCCATCGTCCAGGGATCTCTTGCGCGGGCCACCCTCAACTTGAAAGCGACGCTGGAAGGAAAGACCGACATGCCGACGCAAACCCGTTCAAAACCCGACTTTGTGCTCGAAACCTATATCCGGACGAGCCCCGAGAAACTGTGGGAGGCACTGACCTCTGCGCCGGTTTCCGCGCGCTACAACGTGCTGGCTGGGGCCATTCAGAGCGATTTCAAACCGGGCAGCGCTTACAAGCATGTCCTCCCAAACGGCGACAGCATTCTGTCGGGAGAAATCCTCGCCGCAGAGCCATTGCGTCTGCTCGACATGACTTTTGTGCCGGGCTGGCTGGGTCCGGACGCGCAGGCCAGTCGAGCAGTCTACCGGATCGAAGTCCTTGGCGACATCTGCAGGTTGAGGGTGGAGCATTACGACATTCCGGCGGGACAGGAGGGTGTGAAAGACGGCTGGGCCAGGATTGTTTCAAACCTTAAAACACTGCTCGAAACCGGCGACGTCCTGAGCTTCTAGCAACGACAAGGAGAAACGTTCATGAGCACCGAAATCACCGTTCTCTTGTTGACCTCCATCCTCGCAGCAAGCTTGTTGATCCCTTTCATCGTCGGCGTGAATAGCTCGCCACAATCGGCAGGCGCCGCAGATCCCTTTGTGGTGCCATCCGATCCGCTCAGGATGAAACCCTGGATCGCTCGGAGCTACCGGGCACATCAGAACCTGCTCGAGCAATTTCTACCGTTCGCGATCATCGTCCTGATCGCGCATGTGCTCGGTGTCTCGACACTCGTCACAAAGTGGGCGTGCATCGCATTCCTTGGGCTCAGGCTCGTCCACGCCGCAGGGATGATTACGGCTGTTACCCGCATGCCTTTGCGTCCCGCCATTTTCTCGGCGGGCTATGTCTGCATTCTTGCCATAGCCTGGGAAATCTTCGCCCACGCCTGAAGCAATTCGCTCAGGCTTTCTGCGTCCATGCCGCCAGTATCCCTGATCATCGGCCCGGCGCAGACCAAAACACCGCCTCTGGCCAGCGGCCGGCCGTCCTCAAATCAGCCCTTCTCCGAAACAGCCCTTTGATTTCAAACTTCGGATGCGCGTTTCTGGCGAGTGCACGCCTGAGTGCGCCCGTCCCCTGAACGGCTGAAATGCGAAAAGACTACGGACGGTCCGCGCCGCTGGCGCCAGGAGGTGATCCTCGCCCATCGCAGCCCTCCCTGCCGAGGGCCAACGCCGACAGAACAAAGTCCGCTCGCGCGGCAACGTCGACCTTTGGCAAGATCACGATCTTGTACCCAAGCGACGGATAGACTTCCGCGAGCCTGCCGTATTCCGCCGCCGCGGCCTCGAAGCTGTGTCGCCGCTCGGCATCGTTTGCGAAAATCTCGGGCCAGGGCGGGGCCAGGAACACCCGCTCGTTACAACGGTGTTCTTTCGCCAGTTCTGCGAGCACCGGGGCGCCCGCCAGATGATCAAGCGTCGAGGCGGCATCGATCAATCCGCGGTCAAAGAAGGTCCAACCCGTGTTCTCAGCCGCTGCGGCACGATCGGCAAGGGACATTTCAATGGCGCGACGCGCGAAGGCGGCGCTGTCATTCCATGGAAGGGCGGCCCCATGTCCTTCCAGCTCTTCCCTCACAATCCGGCGTCCGGGTTCCCCGACACAGGCAAATCCACGTCGGCTCAATTCGCCGATAAGGGTGGATTTACCGCCGCCTGAGCAACCGGAGATGATCACGAATTTGTCCATGACGCTTACACGCGCTTCTGCAAAACTCGGGAACATCTCGTAAGTCCCGGATTATGCTGGCGCACCCAAGAGGACTCGAACCTCTGACCTTTGCCTTCGGAGGGCAACGCTCTATCCATCTGAGCTATGGGTGCTGGCCGGTGAAGAGTGGCCTAACCGAAATCATGGGCGGGTGCAATCGGCTCCTTCCTTCCGCGTTCCGTCTCGTCTCGCATCGCAACGTCCCGCATCGCCGCCAGGCCGCGCCGCGCCTCGCCGCGACGCGGGCCGACATAAACGCGGCCGCGTCTTCGTCTTTTGATATACAAGCGCGCCATTCTTGCGCTATCCATTCTCTATCGTCACCGAGCTCAGGACATGCGCATGAACACCGCCTTCTTCCGTTCGACTTCGCTTTTCTCTTGGCAGGGTGCCGGCGCGGCCTGCCTGCTGGCATGGCTTGCGGCGTGCGCAGAGCCGGCGACGGTCGAGCCTGCAACGCCCGCCTCTCCCCCCGCGATCGAGGCGCCGGCGACCACCACTCCGGCCACTTCCGAAGTCCCCGCGACCGAAACTGACGCAAATGTGCTCGGCCACCCGGCGCTCTGGGTGCTCTCGGATGAGGACACCACCGTCTATATTTTCGGCACCATCCATCTTCTGCGGCCGGACCTTGACTGGCGCACGGAGGAATTCAACGCCGCCCTCGCCAGCGCCGACGTGGTTATCACCGAAGCTGACGTGTTCAGCCCCGAGGCTCAGGGCGAACTCATGCAAGCCGTGCTCGCGGGCGGTACGTTCAAGGACGGGCGCACGCTCGCCGATGTGCTGAGCGATGACGAAGAAGCCTCCGTCAACAAGGCGCTGGAGTCGCTGAACCTGCCGTTTGCCGCCATCGGGCCGCTCCGCCCGTGGTTTGCCGCGCTGCAGCTGACCACTTCGTCCGCCATGAGCGCGGGCTTCGATCCGCAGTCCGGTGTGGATTCGGTCATCATCGCCGAGGCCACCGCCGCCGCCAAGGAATTGCGCTACCTCGAAACCGGCCCCGAGCAGATCAACTTCTTCGTCAACATGCCGGAGGCCGATCAGGTCGCCTTCCTCGTTGCGACGGCGGATGCGATCGTCAATGAGCCGGACATGCTGGATACGCTCGTGCGCGACTGGGTCCGGGGCGACATCACCGCCATCGGCGAAATGATGGCCGATGCCGACACGATCGGCTCCCGGGAGGTGTATGACGTCATCCTGAAGCGCCGGAACGAGAACTGGGTGCCCAAGATCGAGGTGCTGCTGGATGAGCCGGGCGTGTTCTTCATTGCCGTCGGCGCCGGACACATTGCCGGGGATGACAGCGTGGTGACCTTGCTGCGCAGCCGCGGCTTCGACGTCGTTGGCCCTTGAGGCCTGAAGCCGGAGCAGATGGATATGGCCAGACGCCGTCTCACCGCCGCAATGGGGGTCGCCTTCGCCGCTGCGCTGACGGTATTTTCCTGCGCGGCTGCGCAGGTTGCGCCCGCCGCGCAGACAGGGCCGGCGCTCTGGTCGCTGTCTGATGAAGACACGACGATTTACCTTTTCGGCACCATCCATGCCCTGCCACCCGGCACGGCCTGGCGGACGCCCGAAATGCAGGCCGCCTTTTCCGCGGCAGACACGCTGTGCGTGGAGACCGATATCGAGACCCATGCCTTCGATATTGCCATGTTCACGATGCGCGAGGGCGTGTTTCGCGGCGACGAGCGTTTGTCGGACTATCTGGACGACGAGCAGGTGGCGGAGTTGGAGGCCATTTCGGCCGAACTCGGCATTCTTTATATCGGCCTCGACGTGATGCAGCCGTGGAACGCGATGTTCACCCTGGCCACCGGTTTCGCAATCCGCGCGGGCCTGATGGACACTGAGGGCGTCGACACGGTGCTCTACGGTGAGGCGGTGGCCGAAGGAAAGTCGATCTGCGAGATGGAGACCTGGCAGGAGCATTTGAGTTCGGTCGCGGACCTGCCGATTGACGTTCAGATCGCGGTGCTGACCTACCGTGACCCCGACGATCCGGATTACGAAACGGCCGCCGAACTGATCGACGCCGCGGTCCTTGAATTTCCCGAGATGATTGACGACTGGCTGGCCGCAGACATCTCTGAAATGGCTGGCCGGCCAGAGGAATATGGCCACCCCGCCTTCTACGAGAGCCTGATCACCCGCCGCAACGCCGCTTGGACCGACAAGATCGAGGTCATGCTGGCAGAGCAGCCGGGGGTGATCTTCATCGCGGTCGGCGCCGCCCACCTGGCCGGGCCCGACAGCGTTCAGTCGATGCTGATCTCGCGCGGCTACACGGTCATCGGCCCAGACCCGCTCAGCCCGGACCCGCTCAGCCCGGACGACGCGCAGGCAAGCAAGCCGCGCACGCCCGAAATGGCTGACTGAGGCCCCGGCCGTCTGCATCCGCGCGACAAGGCGTCAGCGGAACTGAACGAATTCTGCGCGCTCACTTATCCTTGTGATTCACAAGACGCGCCGGATGCTCTAGACCGTGATGCATGCGCTACATCCCTGCAATCTTGCTGACCATCCTCACCATCGCCCAGCCCCTGACCGGCGCGCTCGCGCCCGCCTTTGACATCGGGCAAACCATCGGCGCGCGTGCGACGGGGGCCGGCATCCCGCCCGAGCTTCCCCCCGGCGTTTTCTTCTCGATCTGGTCGGTGATCTTCCTGCTCTATGGTGTGGCGGCGTTCCGGGCCTGGCAGTCACCTGACAGTCCCGTGATCCGGGCGGCGGCCTGGCCGCTCATCGCGGCCGGGCTGGGCAATGTCGCATGGATGGTGTTTGAGCAATTGTCCGGCATCGACATTATCAGCTGGCTCCTCCTGCTGCCCATCCTCGCCGCTTCCGTCATCGCCCACCGCGCCGCCCGCCGCGCCGCAGGCAGCGACATTCTCGACCATTGCGTGCGCGC
>JBGSUF010000315.1:0-6795 GCA_041736285.1 Hyphomonadaceae bacterium
TTTCAAAAGCCGGAGCCCCTGCCGGCGCCCATCAATTCGGCCGGCCGCGACGATGGCGCCTGGGTGTCCGCTGATGGAACGCTGATGCTGATCACCTATGCGGATCGTGGTGGCTGCGGCGGCAATGATCTCTTCATCTCGAACAAGATCGATGGGCTCTGGAGCGAACCGCGCAATCTCGGCTGCACAGTGAACTCGGCTTATGATGACGGGGCTGGTGCGTTGGTCCCGGGAACACAAACCTTGGTCTTCGTATCATCACGCCCGTTCGATGGCGGCGCGCCGGGCACTCCGGCGTTGTGGGCGGTCGATCTGAGCGACCTGAATTGAGTGTGCTGAAAGACCGCTCTCGGCGAGAAATTGCCGGATGCCTTAAATGCTGTGAGCGGCAGGATGGGGCCAATCCCAGTCGTTGTCGGAACTCGTGTTTATTGTCTGAAAATCCCCACCGACTTGGCTGCTGGGGTTTACACGAACAACCCATCCGGCACGGGATGCGCGATCTTGAGAAGCTCGTCGCGCCGATACGTCATTGAGCCGCCGTCACCATAGGCGGGGCGGCTTGTGGCGTGGCCCATGAGGAGGCAGCGCAGACCATAATCGAGGCCCGCTTCGAGCATGCGCTTCTCGAAGGAATGGCGGAACGAGTAGATGACGTGGTTCTCCGTCGGGAACAGGCCGCGATTGCGGAAGGTGGTCATCAGGGATTGCGAAAGAAGGTCGCTGCGGTCGCGGTAGTGCGGGAAGCCCTTCGGCGCGCGCCTCATCGCTTCAAGTGAGACACCCACCAGCGGAATATCGCGGATCGAAGAGTTGGTCTTGATCTCGCGGCCCCGGCGCGGGCGGATGCGGATACAGGGGGCGTCCGTGTCGAGGCAAATGTCATCCTCGCGTAGGTTCGCGATCTCGCTCGGGCGGCAACCGGTTTCGATGAGGGCGTAGACAATAAGACGAGCCTGGTCCTTGATGCCTTTCAGGGCATCCGGGACGAGGATCTTTTCGCGCACCCAGTCGGTCTCGAATGGCGGGACTTCGGCCTTCACGGTTTCCTTGAACGAGAGGTTGCGGAACGGGTTCTGGCGGGACTCCTCGCCGATATGCTTGAAATACTCGGTCAGGAGCTTGCGCAGATTGCCGATATCGCGATTGGCCGTATTGGCCTGCAGCGCCTTGCCGCCCTTTTTCGGTTTCAGCCGCTCGCCCCACCAGTGATAGAATTTCAGCGCATCGTCGCGGGTGATCTTCGTGACCGGCTTGTCGCCGACAACCTCAATGAAATAGCCGATGGGGCGCTGTTTGGTCTTGAGCCAGAGCCGCTTCTGGTTGGCCGACTTGGCGAGAAGTTCGCTGAAGGCGATCTTCTCGCAATAGATTTCGAAGACTTCCGACAGTCTGGGCGAGGGTCGCGGCGCGCCGCCGAGGAGGCCTTCGGCTTCGGTCTTCACGCGGGGCGTGGTGTCGCCCTTGTCGACCTGTTCGAAGGCCCGAATGCGCTCGATGATGTCATCAAGGCCGTAGGTGATGGCGAGCTCGTCTGCCGGGATGTAGGACAGGCCCCTTGCTGAGGCGCGCGCCCTTGCGGCTTTGTAGCGCCGCTCGGCGAATTCGAGCTTGCGCGCATCCACAATCTCGGGACGGGCATAAAGGTCGAGCAGGGTTGCCCAGTACTGGTCATCGACCGCTTCCTGGGCGTTGCGGCGCTCGCGCGCGATTTCGAGGGAATTGGTGCGCAGCGTCACGCGGATCGTATGGCGCCCGTCAAGATGGCGCAGGCGTGTCGGCACGCGGCGCACATAGTGCCATTTCCTGCCGCGCTTCTGGAGGTATCTGTCCTCTTCACGCATCGGTCGGGACTTTCCTTGTGTGCTCTTTGATGCACGGAAAGTTACGCAAATTGCGGGCCGGGTGAAATTCGGAGCGGTCGAAACAGGGCTTAAGCCCTTGTTTATTATGCGCTTTTCGAGATTTCAATTGGAGCGGGCGATGAGATTCGAACTCACGACCCCAACCTTGGCAAGGTTGTGCTCTACCTCTGAGCTACGCCCGCATCCGACAGGAGGTAAGGCGAACCAAAGCACGCCTGAGAGCCGGATAAAGCCTATTCCGGCTGGGGATGCAAGAGGAAATTCGCAGGCGCCGGGACATTCGGTCGCCAGCCCTTTTGGGCGGTAAAGCAAGCTCGTCGCCTTCCGCCTGTCGATGTGGCACAAGCCGTTGCCGACGATGGTCAGGCTGGCCGACGGCCCATACGCGATCCGGGTTGGCTTGCAGATCGCCGGCGCAACAGACCTTGTCGGATCGCCGGGGATGAAAATTATTTCCATCTCGGCCTTGCGTGTTTCGTTCTTTTCTTGTTCCAGTAAACAAATGCGGAACAAGTTTGGGCTGGCGGGCGCGAAATGGGATTTCAGGGGGTATTTTGGGGGTGTCGGCCTCGGTATTCGTGCCGTCGGCTCTCGCCGTTGCCCGGATCGTCGCGGATCGCTTTCACCGGCTCTGTGTGCGTCTCATGTTGAGCGTGGAGACCCTTGTGCACAGGAGCGGCATGTGTCTGGCGGAAGTGCGGCCTTGGGGACGGGCGGGCGGCGGTCTAAAGAAAGGCATGGGTGCCGAGATTTTGCAGTCGAACGTGCTGCCGCAGCGTTTTGCCGACTGGTTTGCCAGCCGGGGCTGGATGGCGCGTCCGCATCAGCTGGCGCTCGCTGCCGCCGGTCTTCGCGGCGAGGACAGCCTTCTCATTGCGCCGACCGGAGGCGGCAAGACGCTGGCCGGTTTCCTCGCCAGCCTGATCGAGTTGTCCCGGCGCTCCGGTCCGCCCGCGCGACCGGTTTTGCACACGCTTTACATCTCGCCGCTGAAGGCGCTTGCCGTTGACGTGGCGCGCAATCTCGATGCGCCGGTGACCGAGATGGGGCTCGGCGTCCGGATCGAGACGCGCACCGGTGACACGCCCGCCGCGCGCCGGCAAAGGCAGCGGGCCAATCCTCCCGACATCCTGCTGACGACGCCGGAGCAGCTGGCGTTGTTCATCGCGAGTGATCACGCGCAGGCCTTCTTCAGCGATCTGCGCTGTGTCGTGATTGACGAAATTCACGCACTGGCGCCGGGCAAGCGCGGTGACCTGTTGTCGCTCGGACTTGCGACGCTGCGGACATTTTCGCCAGGCTGCAGGTTTGTCGGACTTTCTGCGACGGTGGAGGATCCTGCGGCGCTGGCGCGCTGGCTCGGACCTGAGGCTCATGTACTTCAGGCGCCGGACATGGGGGTTTCCCCGCAAGTCGATATTCTGGTCTCCCGAGAGCGGATTCCGTGGGCCGGACATTCCGGGCGGTTCGCCGTGCCTGAAGTCTATGAAGCCATTGCGCGGTCGCGAATGACGCTGGTCTTCGTCAACACCCGCAGCCAGGCCGAACTCCTGTTTCAGGAGTTGTGGTCGGCCAATGCCGACGGTCTGGCGATCGCGCTTCACCATGGCTCTCTGGCGGTCGAGCAGAGGCGGCGGGTCGAGGCGGCCATGGCAGGCGGCGCGCTGAAAGGCGTGGTGTGCACTTCGACACTCGACCTCGGAATCGACTGGGGGGATGTCGATCTGGTGATCCAGATGGGCGCGCCCAAGGGCGCCTCGCGACTGTTGCAGCGGATTGGACGGGCCAACCACCGCATGGATGAGGCGAGCCGCGCCATCCTCGTGCCGACGAACCGCTTTGAGGTGCTCGAATGCCGCGCTGCAGAGGCTGCAGTCGAGGCCGGGGAGCTTGACGGCCCGGCTGAGCGGACGGGCGCGCTCGACATTCTGGCGCAACACGTGATGGGCCGGGCCTGCGGTGATGGTTTCGCGCTGACGGCCCTGTTCGATGAGATTTGCAGCGCCGGACCCTATCGCGGGCTGGACTGGGAGACGTTCGAGCGTGTGGTGGATTTCGTCGCCACCGGGGGCTATGCGCTGCGCACCTATGACCGGTTTCACCGCATCGTCCGGCGCGGAGACGTCTGGACGGCGCGCAATGCGCAACTCGCCCAGCAGCACAGGATGAATATCGGTGCCATTGTCGAAGCAGAAATGCTGTCGGTGCGCCTTGCGTCCTTCGTCGGGGGGCGGGGCGGAGAAAGGAAGGCGGTCCGGGCGGGCGCGCGCCTCGGCGACATCGAGGAAGGCTTCATAGAGACGCTGGTTCCGGGCGACACCTTCCTGTTCGCCGGGCGCGTCCTGCGGTTGATTGGAATCGAGGAACAGAACGCACTTGTCGTGCCGACGAGCGATCCTGAGCCTGCAATCCCGACCTATGCCGGGGGTAAGTTTCCACTATCGACATTTCTGGCCGAGAGGGTCCGGCAGATGATCCACGACCCGGCGCAATGGCCAGCTTTGCCCGCCCCGGTGCGCGAATGGATCGAGATTCAGCGGGAAAAGTCGGCGATACCGCCGCCCGATCACCTGCTTGTCGAGACCTTTCCCCGCGCGGGCCGCTTCTATCTGGTGTGTTATCCCTTCGAGGGTCGCCTTGCACATCAGACGCTCGGTATGCTGCTGACACGTCGGCTGGAGCGGCTTGGCGCCCGGCCGCTCGGTTTCGTCGCGTCGGAATATGCGCTTGCGATCTGGAGCCTTGAAGACATGGCCGGACTGGACATGGGACGGCTCATGGCTCCGGACATTCTGGGAGACGACCTTGAGGAGTGGCTCGATGAGAGCTTCATGATGAAGCGCACCTTCAGGGCGTGCGCGCTGATTTCCGGGATGATCGCACGTCGGCAGCCCGGCGCGGAAAAGACCGGCCGGCAGGTCACGTTTTCAACCGACCTGATCTTTGACGTGCTGCGCAGCCATCAGCCTGACCACGTTCTGCTTCAGGCCGCCCGGGCGGACGCGGCCGAAGGTCTGCTCGACATCCGACGCCTTGCGGACATGCTGTCCCGGGTCAGTGGCCGCATCGACCATCAGGCGCTGACGCGGATTTCCCCGTTCGCCGTCCCCGTCATGCTGGAGATCGGGCGCGAGCGCGTGGCCGGCGCTGAGGTCGGCGAGGCCGTGTTGGCCGACGCGGAGGAAGATCTCGTCCGCGACGCATTCGGGCGACCGGGAGATTGACGCCATGCGCAGGGACAATCAGTTTGCGGCCATGCCCTCTTTCGATCACGACCCGGTTCCAGATTCGCTGCCAGCGGCCATTGCGCCGACCGTCCTGCGTGTCGCTGACGCGGTCGTCATGGCGCTGCCGGAAGGCGGCCTCTGGATTGAGGCGGCGCGCACGCTGGTGGTGTCGGACCTCCATTTCGAGAAGGGGTCGAGTTATGCGGCGCGCGGCCAGATGCTGCCGCCTTACGATACGGCGGCCACGCTCACCGTGGTCGAAGCGCTGGTGCGCAGGTGGAAACCCGAAAGAGTGGTCTCTCTCGGTGACAGTTTTCACGACATGGGGGCCGCCGCCCGGCTTTCGAGTCCCGATGCGGAGCGCATACGCGAGCTGACGTCGCTGCGCGAATGGATTTGGATCGAGGGCAATCACGACCCTGTTCCGCCTCTGCATCTGGGCGGCGTTGTGCGCGAGACAATTTCAATTTCAGGACTTGTTCTGCGCCATCTGCCGGGGGATGGCGACGCGGAGATTTGCGGCCACCTGCATCCGTGCGCGAAGATTGCCGGGCGCGCAAGACGCGTGCGAACGCGCGCTTTCGTGACGAATGGTCGGCGACTTGTGATGCCGTCCATGGGGCGGTTTACCGGCGGACTGAACGTTCTCAGCGCAGCCTTCCAGCCGCTATTTCCGGACGGAATGCGCGTGCATGCCATGGGCCGGGACCGGGTCTATGCGATTTCACCGACGCGGCTGGTGGCGGACATCTCGCCAGGCGGACCCAGATGGCGACTGTGACGCGTGTGACCGGGCGTGCGTTGTGCCGCCCGGCCTCGCGGGTCAGGTGTTGCCACGACGCTGGGGACGGATTGCCGACACCAGAACTTCATCAATCTGGCCGGTTTCGGGCAGTCCGCGATCACGCTGGAAGGCCATCACGGCGTAGCGCGTGCGCTCGCCAACCTCACCATCGGCGGGGCCGACATTGTAGCCAAGCTCGCGCAGCCGGAACTGGACTTCGCGAATATCCATGCCGTTGATGCCGCTGACCTCCCACGTTTGCGGATCGAAGTCACCGTTGGCAGAGGCATTCGGCGGGGTGGGCGCGAAGGTCAGGGCGCGTCGGCGCACGTCCTGTGCATCCTTGAAGGACAATTGCGCGCCGACTTCGCGGGCACGCTCGGAGGCTGACTGATCACCGTTGCGGGCGGCGATCTCATACCAGAACATGGCCTCGGCGAGGTCCGGTGACACGCCAAGTCCTTGTTCATAAAACAGTCCCAGATTGAACTGGCTGTCGACGACGCCGAACTCGGCCGCCTTGCGGAACCAGGTCGCGGCGGAGGGATAGCTGCGTTGCCCGCCTTCTCCCTGCGCCATGAAGACGGCGAGGTCGTGCATCGCCTTGACGTTGCCGCCAATCGCGGCGCGCTCGGTCCAGGCGCGGGCCTCTGCGATGTCGCGCGGCAGGCCCTGGCCTGCCTCATACAGCTTGGCCAGCCGGTATTGCGCAATCGGCAGGCCGGACGTCGCTGACTGTTCGATCAGGCTGACCCCTTCGGGTATGGAGCCTTCCGACAGCTTCTGCGAGCCGAGCACGTATTGAGCGATGCGGTCTCCATCCCGGGCAGCGTCGGCAACCGGGTCCGGCGGGGAAAGCGCGGGGCTGGCATTCGGGGTGGGCGCGACCACGGACGCTGCAATGGCGGACGGAGCGGGC
>JBGSUF010000386.1:0-3125 GCA_041736285.1 Hyphomonadaceae bacterium
GGGGGAAAGCGATGGCGGCGCGCGCGGCGATAAGCGCCTTGTGCGGGCCGGAGATGCGCGTGCGGCCATGCCAGGTCTCGTAACCCTCCCGCGCGATCTTTCTGCCGATGGCGCGGTAGACCCGCCCGGCAATCAGGATGGCGAAGCGGGCACCGGCGGGCAGATAGGCCATGCCGCGCTCACCGCTTGTGTAATAGGCCTCCGCCATGTCGAGAAGGCGGCGCTCTGCCTGTCGCAGACGGTCCTGCAGACCGGGCGATGGCGCGGCAAGTTCCGGCGGGGTGGCCGGGCCGATCCAGTCTTCCGGCAGGTAGCGGCGGTCAAGGGTTGCATCCTCGGCGACGTCGCGGGCGATGTTGGTGAGCTGCATGCCGATGCCAAGGTCGATGGCGAAGGGCCGGGCCTGCGGTGACCTGACGTCCAGCATGTCGCACATCATCAGGCCGACGACCCCTGCGACGCTGTAGGCATAACGCAACAGGTCTGCCTCGGTGACGAAGGCGACGGCGCCGATGTCGGTCCGCACGCCGTCGATCAGGGCGAGAATGGGGGAGAGTTCCATGCTCGTTTCGGCGCAGAGGTCGAGAAAGTCGCGGGCCTGACTGGAGGCGGGGGCCGCGCCGTGCAACTCACGCTCCAACTGGTCCAGCGCGCGTGCCGCGGCGGCCTTGCTGTCTGCGGTGTCGACGAGATCGTCGATGTGGCGGCAGAAGGCGTAGAGCCGGGTGGCGCGCTCGGCATGGGTCTGGCCGAGGAAGCGGCTGGCGAAGTGAAACGTCCTGCCATGCTTGCGCAGGGTTTCGCGGCTGTCGTCCAGGGCGCTGGCGGGCGCGGATGCCATGTCAGGCCACCTCGGCGACGCGCAACCGGGGCAGTTCGTGGAAATCGGGCGCGTCGGGGATCAGGTGTTCGAGCACCCTGGCCGAGGAGATCACCCCCGGCAGTCCGGCGCCGGGATGTGTGCCCGCTCCGACCAGAAACAGGTTTTCCGGGCCCTCGGCCTTGTTGTGGAAGCGGAACCACGCCGACTGGGTGAAGTGCGGCGCGATGGAGAAGCCGGCGCCGGCCGGGCTCAGATAATTGGTGAGGAAATCCTGCGGCGTCATGAAGAAGTCCGAGCGGATCGTCGATTTCAGACCGGGCAGGATGGTGCGGTCCAGCGCCTCCACGACTCGGTCGCGAAGTCTTGGCCCCTCGACGCTCCAGTCTACGTCGCCCTGAAGGTTGGGGACGGGAACGAGGGCGTAGAAGCTGTCATGTCCCGGCGGGGCGAAGGAGGGGTCGGTCGCGGTGGGCCGGTGCAGGTAAAGGGAGAAGTCTTCGGCGAGCACCTTCCGGTTGAAGATGTCGTTGAGCAGTTCCTTGTAGCGCGGGCCGAGCCAGATCGTGTGGTGGGCAACATCGTCGTAGGTGGCGTCAGTGCCGAAGAACAAGACGAACAGGCCCATCGACTTGCGGGCGTGGCTGGCCTTGATGCGGGCGGAGGCGTTGGTTTCGGCCTTGTCCAGCATGGACTGGTAGAGAAAGGCCGGATCAGCATTGGAGACAATCAGGTCTGCCGGGATGATGCTGTCATCGGCCATTTGCACGCCGGTGACGCGGCCCTGATGGGTGGTGATCGACTTCACCGTGCTGCCAAGCTGGATCTCGATTCCCTTGTCGCGCATCAGACGCTCAAGGCCGTCCACGAGTGCGCCGGTGCCGCCCATGGCGAAGTGGACGCCGTGCGCGCGCTCCAGGAAGTGGATGAGGTTGTAGATGCTGGTTGTCGCGAACGGATTGCCGCCGACCAGCAGCGGCTGGACCGAGAAAGCCTGCC
Source organism: Hyphomonadaceae bacterium (assembly GCA_041736285.1). Classification (GTDB taxonomy): domain Bacteria; phylum Pseudomonadota; class Alphaproteobacteria; order Caulobacterales; family Hyphomonadaceae; genus JBGSUF01. The sequence goes on from JBGSUF010000386.1 coordinate 1,820, forward strand.
GCAGCTTGTCATGCTTGAGATGGCGCGACACCAGTTGCCAGACTGTGCGGTAGCTGCCGAGGCGCAGCATGGCGGGAACCTGCGCGAGCATGGCACCGAGGCTGTGGAAGGGCATGTCGGCAAGCTGGCTGAAGCCGACATTGTAGATGCGCTCGGACTCGGCGAGAAGGTTGCGATAACCCTGCACGTCCTCGGGGGAGATCTTCTCGATCTCGGCAATCGTGTCGTTGATCGTGCCGCCATAGTCGAACTGCGAACCGTCCGGATAGTGGAAACGATACCAGAGCGGCAGGGGAACGATGTCGACGAAGTCGGAAGTCTTCTCTCCGAGAAGGTCAAACAACTCGTCGATCATGAAGGGCGCGGTGATGACGGTCGGGCCGGCGTCATGGCGATAGCCGCCGCGTTTGAAGGCCTGCGCGCGCCCGCCGAGCCGCTCGCAGCGGTCGATGATGCGCACGTCATAGCCCTTGGCGCGCAGGCGGATGGCCGACGCGATGCCGCCAAAACCGGCCCCGATCACGATGGCTTGGGTCATGCCGACAACGGCTGGTCCTGGACCTTCCGGGCGCACTGAAGCGCAAGCTGTGTCATCAGGGCGCCGCTCTCCGACGGCAGGGCGCAGGCAAGGTCTGCAGCCAGAAGATAGGTCTTCTGAACGAGCGCGCGGGCGACGCTGACGGCGTGCTCAGGCGGCATGTCGCGGGCGAGGATGGCGATGATGTTGACTTCGCCGTTTTCAATGTCGGTGGCGGCGTCCTCGATGTCGTCCGCCATCTGGTAGGCGATGGCGAAGGCGCTGGCGGCCTGCTCGACCTGGGGCAGGTGGTCGCCGCGGCCCGACAGGATGAGCGAGAGTTCGACCGGCAGGCCGATCAGCGGCGCCGACTTCGCGGCGGCAATTTCCTTGTAGCGAAACAGCGACAGCATGGCCGCGTCGCGCGCAGCAAGGTCGGCGGATTGTCCTGCGATGACTTCGGAAATGCGGTGGTGCACGCGGGCGATCGCAGCGGCGATGTGCGGGCCAGGCGCGTGGGCAAGAGCGCCGTAAGCGGCAGAGATCATCAGGTCGCCGGCGCAAATGGCAACATCGCGGCCATGCCGGGCCCAGAGCGTCGTCGCGCCGCGGCGGACCTCCGACCGGTCCTGAATGTCATCGTGGACAAGGGACGCGTTCCACGTCACCAGAGAGCCCATCATCGGCGACGCGAACACATATCGAGCGTGTATCCCGAACCGCACGGTATCGGTGACGGCACGTGATGCACCGTCCGGCGACACCGACACCAGAAACTCGGGCGCACGA
>JBGSUF010000032.1:0-3203 GCA_041736285.1 Hyphomonadaceae bacterium
GCCGGACGCCGTGCACACGATCAGCGCCGCGCCATCGCCGACCGCTGCACGCGCGGCCGTCACGAACGCCTCTCCCGCCGCCATGCCGAGCGATCCGCCCATGAAGGCGAAGTCCTGCACCAGCACGACCGCAGGCTTGCCGCCAATGGTTCCGCGCGCCGCCGCCATGCAGTCATCCTGATAGATCTCGCGGGCGTCCTTCTCCAATTCCTTGTCCCGTTCGACGAGCTTGGCCTTTGCTGCCTTCAGGCGGGCCGGATAGGGCTTGTCGTCCTTGAACTTCAGGGGGTCGCGCGGCACTTCCGGCAGGCTGATCGTCTGCCAGGCGCCACCATCGAACATCGCGTTGAACCGCATTCTCGGCCCGATGCGCAGGTGCGCACCCGCCGGCGTCACGAATTGCGAGGCTTCCAGATCGGTGCGATAGACCAATTCCCCGCTTTTCGGACACTTGACCCACAGATTGTCCGGTGTCTCGCGCTTGCCGATGATATTCTTCAGGCCCGGCGGGAGGTTGGAAAGCCAGCTCATGAGGTGTTTCTTCTCCTCGTCTCAGCGCGCCGAGAGGGCAGCGCGCAATTCCTTGGCCAGTTGGCCGATCTGTGCGGCGGCGTCAGATACATTGCCCCCGTTTGCGGCCGCTTCGCAATGGGCAACGAAGGCCGATCCGACAACCACCCCGTCCGCGATGTGTCCCATGGCTGCCGCCTGCTCACCCGTTCTTACCCCGAAACCCACCGCCACTGGAAGCCCGCTGATGCGGCGCGCCATCAGGACGCCGGGCGCAATCTCCGCCGGATCAGCCGAACCTGCGCCCGTGACCCCGGCCACGGCGACATAATACACAAAGCCCGACGCGCCATCGGCGATCACTTTCATGCGCGCCTCTGTCGTGGTCGGCGTGGCGAGGCGGATCACCGCCAGATCATGCAGCGCATAGGCCGCCCGCAGCGGCGCATCCTCCTCCGGTGGCAGATCGACGATGATCGTGCCGTCAATCCCCGCATCCGCCGCCGCCGTCGCAAACGCCTCATATCCCATCCGGTAGACCGGATTGGCATAGCCCATCAGGATCAGCGCCGTCTCGCTGTCATCCGCCCGGAAGCGTGCGGCCAGCGCCAGCACGTCATGCAGCGCGGTGCCCGCAGCGAGCGAGCGCAGCGCCGCCTTCTGGATTGCCGGGCCATCGGCCATCGGGTCGGTGAAGGGCGCGCCAATCTCGATGACATCCGCCCCATTGTCGCGCAGGGCGCAAATGTTGCGGTAGGAGGTCTCAAGGTCCGGATCCCCAGCCATGATATAGGCCACGAGGGCGGCCCGGCCCTCGGCGCGGGCCGCTTCAAAGCGCTGCGAAATTCGGGAAACGGGCATCTGCTCGGCCTTGCATCCTGTCGGTTGGAAAGTTCTGCCGCGTGTCTGCCACTGCACTCGGCACGGAGCAAGCGCGATGACCGCCTGCGGGCGTAATCGGGCTTTGCCTGCACGTTCCGGCTCCGCATGGCGGGCACTTGCCCCGGATGAAGCGCGCACACGGCCATCAACCTTCGGCAGACGTTCAGGCCGCGCCGCGCCATAGAGGCCGCCGCGCCTCAGATGTCCATGCCGAGATGCCCGGCGACGGAAAAGATGTCCTTGTCGCCGCGTCCACACATGTTGAGGATGATCAGCCCGTCCTTGCCCATCTCCTGCGCCACCTCGCCGACGCGCGCGACGGCATGGGCAGGCTCCAGCGCCGGGATGATGCCTTCAAGCCGCGTGCACAGCTGGAAGGCGTCGAGCGCCTCGCCGTCAGTGGTGGACAGGTATTCGGCCCGCCCGCTGTCGCGCAGGAAGGCGTGTTCCGGTCCGATGCCGGGATAGTCGAGGCCGGCCGAGATCGAATGTGCGTCCGTGATCTGCCCGTCATCGGACTGCAGCAGATAGGTCAGATTGCCATGGAGTATGCCCGGCCGCCCGCCATTCAGCGCGGCGGCATGCTCGCCGGTCTCGATGCCATGCCCTGCCGCCTCGACGCCGATCAGGCGCACGCTCTCGTCGGCAATGAAGGGATGAAACAGCCCGATGGCGTTGGACCCCCCGCCGATGCAGGCCATCACTGCGTCAGGCAGCCGCCCCTCGCGTTCGAGGATTTGCGCCCGCGCCTCTCGCCCGATCACGGACTGGAAATCGCGGACCATTTCCGGATAAGGGTGCGGGCCCGCTGCCGTGCCGATGACGTAGAAGGTGTCATGGACATTCGTCACCCAGTCGCGGAGCGCCTCGTTCATGGCGTCCTTCAGCGTGCCGGTGCCGCTGGTCACGGGCACGATCTCAGCCCCAAGAAGGCGCATCCGGAACACGTTGGGCTTTTGCCGCTCGACATCCGTTGCGCCCATGAAAACGACGCATGGCAGGCCGAAGCGCGCGCACACCGTCGCCGTCGCAACGCCATGCTGGCCGGCGCCGGTTTCCGCGATGATCCGCGTCTTGCCCATCCGCATCGCCAGCAGAACCTGGCCGAGGCAGTTGTTGATCTTGTGCGCGCCGGTATGGTTCAACTCGTCACGCTTGAAGTATATTTTCGCCCCGCCGAAATGCTGCGTCAGCCGCTCGGCAAAGTAGAGCGGGCTGGGGCGGCCGACATAATGCTCCCAAAGATCGTCCATCTGCGCGAGGAAGACCGGGTCGATCTTGGCGGCGCGATATTCGCGCTCAAGGTCCAGAACCAGCGGCATCAGCGTTTCGGCGACATACCGCCCGCCGAACTCGCCGAACTTTCCCGCAGCGTCCGGCCACTGGTCCCAGGTGTTACGCTTGTCCAACTCAATCCTCCAGCTCTCTGGCCGCTCCGACGAACGCCCTGATCTTGCCAACATCCTTTACGCCCGGCTCATCCTCGACACCAGAGGACACATCCACGCCCCGTGCGCCCGACACCGCTATCGCACGCGCGACATTTTCCGGGTTCAGGCCACCGGCCAGCAGCCACGGGACGGAAATGCGCGCGCCAGCCAGCAGCGTCCAGTCGAAAGACATCCCGTGACCGCCCGCCTGTGCATGCCCCGAGGGTGCAGGCGCATCAAGCACGATCCGGTCGGCGACCATTGGTTGCATAGTTGCAAACGTATCATCCCACAGCAAAAAAGCATTTTTAGGCTTAGAGACTTTCTCTCCACCTATTATTGCTGCTTTCTTTATATTAGCGGGGTGCAGATTAGATATTT
>JBGSUF010000051.1:0-5825 GCA_041736285.1 Hyphomonadaceae bacterium
TGCCCGCCCGGCCCCGCCCACGCCCCAGCCGATACCCGGCGTCGCCCACGTGATCGCAATCGCATCCGGCAAGGGCGGCGTCGGCAAATCCACCACCAGCGTCAACCTCGCCTTCGCCCTTTCGGCGCTCGGCCTGCGTGTCGGCCTTGTCGATTGCGACATTTACGGCCCCTCCATCGCCCACATGCTCGGTCTGACCGGCCGTCCGCAGATCGACGACCGCAAGCGCATCCGGCCCGCTTTCTTCGAAGGCGTTCCGACCATGACGATGGGCCTTCTGATGAATGCCGAGGAAGCCGCCGTCTGGCGCGGCCCGATGGTCATCAAGGCGACGCAGCAACTCCTCACCGAGGTCGCATGGGATGAGGCCGGCCCGCTCGACGTGCTCGTCGTCGACCTGCCCCCCGGCACTGGCGATGTGCAGCTCACCATGGTGCAGACGGTCGAGCTGTCCGGCGCCGTCATCGTCTCGACGCCGCAGGATCTCGCCCTGATCGACGCCCGCAAGGCGCACGACATGTTCCGCAAGGTCTCCGCCCCCGTGCTCGGCGTTATCGAGAATATGAGCCATTTTACCTGCCCGCATTGCGGCGAGCGATCAGACCTCTTCGGCCATGGCGGAGCCAGGATGGCGGCTGAGGCGGCAGACCTGCCCTTCCTCGGCGAGATCCCGCTCCACATGGCCATCCGCGAGGCTGGCGACATCGGCCGCCCGCTCGCCCTGTCGGCGCCGGATTCCCCGGAGGCACGGGCCTACACGGCCATCGCGCAGAAGCTCAGGGCCAGACTGGGCATGTGACCCACCACTTAAAGGCTGCTTTACTCGGCCTGAAGACGTCAGACCACGATTGAGAATGATTCCCGATCACAGGGCACAGTCTACAATCCGGACCGACCGAAATCGGTCTCCGAGATCAACGGTGTTCAACACATCTGCGGCTCCGCCCTGCAGCAATTTATTTGACGGAGAAATTGCAGGCACGTGGAAAACCGCAACCCCATCGTCAATCACGGCTTTAACTATATCCAATGCATACTTTTGTCTGGCGATCGCTAACACCCCCGTTATATCTAAAGACTCATCATTATACCCCAAAGCCTGAACACAGTATCGGGTGAGTTCAGATGGTAATGGCGATAGCTCAAATGTGTAGGGTTGCGACGCATCTCCGGCGCCTCGCCATAACATCAGATTGCAATTTTGCGGCAGTCGAATAGGTTTTCGGCTGAAATCATCATCAAGCAGCCTCAATCCGGACGAGGCAGGCTTTGTGCATTCACGGTTGGCCCCAACAGTCTGGCCGGCCACCAGATAGCCTTCGCGGAACTCACAGAAATTCGGGCTTACTTCCAATCGCGTTTGGCCGGGCAGAAAATCATCACTCATCGCAAATGTATATTGGCAAAAATCTTCGACAATTTGCTGATTATATTGGCAGCATCCCCAATTGTTCAGTAATGGCGCCAGGTATATTATTTGGCTCTTTCTCATTAGAGCCTTGACCACAGGCGGCCAAAGTGACCGCTCCTGCGAGAACAACATGTGTCAATCTCTTAATCACCGTAGCTCCTGTCGCAATTTCCTTGAATGTCAAAAGAGATTGCTGTTCCCGCCTGGAACGCTCCAGCAATAGTGACGTTATAAATGCCTTCCGGTAAGTCGTCTATCGACACACGTATGCGGTTAAAGGCATTCAACTCACCAAGAAAGGAGTAACCTGCTCCACCATTTTCAGGGACGAACCTAATCATTACTTCAGCTTGATTAGCGGCAAAAAGTTCGCCGTGCGCATCAAGGATTTGCGGGTCTTCGTCACCCCCAAAGTTATCAGTTTGAAAATACCCTTCGTCAAAGACACACCCCCCCAATCCCATTCATCCATCTCAAAATCCTCGTGTTGTCGGAATGCATGCGTGGTGTCTCAGGAACCCTATTTAATGCACAAACGCTAACTTACCGCCAAGTCTCCCCTCAGCGCGCCCCCATGCTCGCCCGCGCCCGCTCGCCGCGCCAGGCGTCGAGATCACGCGAAATCGCCGCAAGCGGCCGCGGCCCGGCCTTCAGGATCACATCGTGAAACTCTCTGAGGTCGAAATCATCGCCCAGAACCTGCCGCGACAATTCCCGCTCGCGGCGGATGAAGTCCCGGCCCACAGAATACGTCACCGCCTGCCCCGGCCAGACGATGTAACGGTCAACCTCCGCCTCCATCATCGGACGGGGAAGCCCCGTGCGCGCCACCAGATAGCTCACCGCCTCCTCGCGTGACCAGCGCCGCGCGTGAAGGCCGGTGTCGACAACCAGCCTCACCGCCCGCAACTGCATCGACTGCAGATAGCCGATGCGCGACATCGGATCGCCCTCATACGCGCCAAGCTCGTCGGCCAGGTCTTCTGCATACGTCGCCCAGCCTTCGGTGTAGGCCGGCACCCAGACCAGCCGCGAGATCATCGGCGTGTTCCGGCCGCCGCGCGGATAGGCGGCATCGGCGTGATGGCCCGGCAGCGTCTCATGATAGATCAGCGTGGCCAGCGTGAAGTCCGGCCAGTCATTCATGTCGGCGAGGTTGAGCACCAGCAGGGCGGGCCGCGCCCCGTCAATCGCACCCGGCGTGTAATAGGCCGACGGCGCGGCGCCCTGCATGTATTCCGGCACCGCCACGACGGCCACCGGCGTCACCGCGTCCGACGGGAAAATCTCCGGCATTAAGGCTCTGGCACCCTCAAGCAGCCCGCGCATGCGCTCCATGATGGCGCGGCGGCCCTCCTCGTCGTCGCTGTAAATCTGGCCCTTCATCGCGCCGAGCGCGGCGAGGCGTTCACCGACGCTGCCCTCCTCCAGCCCGATTGCCCGCAGCGCCGCGTCGAGTTCGGCATCGATCCGCGTGACCTCTTCCATCCCGAGTTGCTGGACGTCCTCGGCATTCATGTCGCTGGCGGTGTAATAGCCGAGCAGCGCATCATAATAGGCCGGCCCTTCCGGGAAGGCCCAGACGCCCGGGCCGCTGGAGGGCCGCGACAGCGCAAGATCAACCCGCGCCACCACCCTTGCATAGGCCGGCATCAGCTCCGCCTGCGTCAGCGCCATTGCGCGCGCAACCAAGTCCTGCCGGTCGGCCGCCGTCAGCCCGTCAGCCGCTTCAAGCTGCGCGGCAAAGGCCACAACCATGGGATGAGCCGCCGGATCGCCCATCGACAGGGCCAGCGCCGTGTCCCGCATCCGCCACAACACCTCATGCGGCGGCACGACGCCCCGCCGCGCGTCGAAATCGAACCGGCGAAGATCGGCATCAATGGCCCGGGGCGCCGCTGCGATCCGGGCCAGCCAGCGCTCGGCATCGGCCGCCGTGCGCACCGGCTCGTCATGGGCGAACGCATCCACCAGCTGGATGTAGGCGCCCTGCATGTGATCCATCGCATAGGGCCGCGCCGTGCTGAGATCGACCCGGCCATAACCGAAGGCCGAAATCTCGACGAGGCTGCCATAGGCAAACTCAGCCACCTCGACGCCCGGCAGTTTCCGTGCCGCCGGCGGAAGGGCCTCGATCTGCGCCAGCGCCTCGATCCATTCCAGCCGCGCCCTGTCATACGCCGCCGGGGAGCGATCATCCAGCGCATCCCCCATTGGCAGGCCCGGCACCAGCCGCGGCGACAGGCCGAGACGGTCTGTCCATTCCGGCGACCGTCGCAATTCGGCCAGAACCAGACCGTCGAGAAGCCGCCCGACCTCGCGCTCCATGATGCGGCGCTCGGCGGCGGTCTGCTGCGCCTGCGCCGGGCCGCCCAAATGCCCCGCAAACGTGAGTGATCCCACCGCCAGAACCGCAGCTGCGGCGGCAAAAAAGCGCCAGCCGGTCATGACACCGGCGAATATTGCGTTTGTCAGGCGAACTGTCATACCACCGTCACATCACAACCGATAGAAATGCACCACGGAATCACCGGGTCGGTTGTATCACCCAAACATTTCCTTTATCCCAGCGCCAGTTCAATCTGGAGGAGTCAGACAGTGGAAAACACAACGCCGCAGAACGGTGACGCACCCGCCCTCTCCGGGCAGGTCATGTTCTATCGCCAGCCGGAGCCGCTTTCAGTCGAGCGCCACAGCAATCTCGGCGTAAAGCGCATTGACCGTCCGTTCGCTTTCCTGAAGCAGGCGCACGCGGTTCCCGTCACCGTTTCGGAATTCGGCATGGCGGCGGGCTCGTTCCCGCTGATCTTCGTCGGACAGGACAAGACGCCGGTCTCGGTCATGGGCATTCGCCAGAACCAGAACCTTTACGTCGACGAGAACGGTCAGCCGGACCCGGACGTCTACCTGCCGGCCTTTGTGCGCCGCTACCCCTTCGTGTTTGCCAATGACGCCTCTTCCGACCGTCTCCTCCTGTGTGTCGATCGCCAGGCCCCGATGGTCAGCGACCAGCCGGACGTGCCGTTCTTCCAGAATGGCGAGGCGACCCAGTTCACCAACGATGCCATCGAGTTCTGCAAGGAATTCGAGCGCCAGCGCCGCGCCACCGTCGATTTCGTCAACCTCATTCAGGGCTTTGACCTGTTTGAAACCAAGTCGGTCGCTTTCACCCCGCGTGACGCTGCCGGCAATCAGGGCCCGCAGCAGAAAATCGCCGACTACTGGGCGGTTTCCGAAGAGAAGCTGAACCAGCTTCCGCAGGACCAGTATCTGCAACTGCGCGACAATGGCGCCGTCGGTGCGATCTACGCCCACCTCGTCTCGCTCCTGAACTGGCCGCGCGTTATCCAGCGCGCCTTCCGCAATCAGCAGCCGGCGGCCTGATCGGGCCGGTTTCGCCTCAAACCAGGACGTAAGCCGGCCGCCCCCACACCGGAGGGCGGTCGTTTTGCTTTTCCCGCCAACCTTTTGGTCCAGCGCGCGTTTTCTCTTCGCTGGAACCGCGCAGGAGCCGCCCGGATGGACGCCACCGAAGAAGCCACCGCCCGCGTCACCTCCACGCTGGAACGCATGATCGCCACGACGCAATCGGACTGGCCGATCTGGGCGATGGCGGCGGTGATCATCCTGATCGCCTTCTTCGTTTCCGCGCTGATCGGCAGGCTCACGCCCCTGCGCCGCCTCGCGCCGAACCCCTTCATCGGCGGCATTGCGAGCGTCTCCCTGCGCGCCGTGATCTTGCTTGTCGGTGTGGTTACCGCGCTCGACCTTCTGGGCGCGACCGCCGTGCTGGGATCGGTCCTCGGCGCGGCCGGCGTTGTTGGCATCGCCATCGGTTTCGCCGTGCGGGACGTTCTGGAAAACTACCTCGCCGGCTTGCTTTTATCCCTCCGCCAGCCTTTCTCGTCGCGCGATCTCGTCAAGATCGAGGGGCATGAGGGCACGGTCCTGCGCCTCACCGCGCGCTCCACCCTGTTGCTCGGCCTAGACGGCAACCACATCCGCATCCCGAACGCGCTGGTCTTCAAGTCCGTCATCATCAACTACACACGCGAACCGCTGCGCCGCTTCGACTTCGAGGTCGGCGTCGATGTCACGGCCGATCTCGTCCATGTGCGCGACCTCGTCCAGTCCGCCCTTCGCCACATGGACGCCGTTCAGGCCGACCCTGCCCCGGTGTGCAACGTCCAGAAGCTCGGCGACAGCAATGTCGTTATGTTCGTCGCCGGCTGGATGCGTCAGGACACGCACGACTTCTTCCGCGTGCGCTCCGAAGCCATCCGCCTCGTCAAGCTCACCCTCGACGAGGCCCTCGTCGCCATGCCCGAGCCGATCTACAACCTGCGCATCCTTCAGGGGCCGCAAGGCGATCCGGGGACGGCGCCCGAACCCGCGTCTGCGCCAGCCGCCCGCC
>JBGSUF010000076.1:0-7247 GCA_041736285.1 Hyphomonadaceae bacterium
GGAAAGCTCACGCTCGGCGATCGCACGCACCGCCACCGCCAGCGCCTGGCTTCCGGCATTCCCGCCCAGCGCCGCCACCACCGGCATCAGCACGGCCAGCGCGACAATCGCCTCGATCGTCCCCTCGAAGAACGACACCACCGCCGACGCGATGAAGGCGGTGAAAAGGTTGATCCCCAGCCATGGCGCGCGCGCCCGTACAGCGTCCCAGACCGAGTCCGTCCCGCCCGCCTGCGACACGTTGGAGAGCGCCAGAAGGTCTTCGGTGTTTTCTTCCTGGATGACGTCGACCATGTCATCGACCGTGATCATGCCCGTCACCCGGCCCGCCTCATCGACCACCGGCGCAGATGCCAGCGAGTATTTCTGGAACAGATAGGCGACCTCTTCCTGGTCCATGTCGGCGCGCACTTCAGCGACCGCCGGTTCCATGATGTCGGCGAGCATGCTCTCACGCGGCTTGCCCAGAAGGCGTGACAGCGGCACCGTCCCCTTCAGCCGGAAGCCGACATCGACCACATAAATCTCGAAAAACTGCTCGGGCAGGTTATCGCCCTGCGCGCGGGCATGGTCGATGGTGTGCCCGACCGTCCAGAACTCGGGCGCAGCGACAAACTCGCGCTGCATCAGGCGTCCGGCGGTCTCCTCGTCGAACGCAAACCCCTGCGACAGCGTCGCCCGTTCGCGCGCGGGCAGCGCCGCCAGCAGCCGTTCGCGCCGGTCATCCTCCATATCCGCGAGGATCAGCGTCGCATCGTCGGAATCCAGTTCCGTCACGACGCGCCTCAGCGCCGCATCGTCCAGTATGTCGACCGCCCATTCGCGATACTCATCGCGCAGTTCGATCAGCACCTGCGCCGGTATCACCCCGCCCAGCAGGGCGACGGCGTTCCCGAAACTCACCTCCGGCAATTGCTCCAGCGTATCGGCCGTGTCCGCCGGGTGTTCGCGCAAAAGCATCCGGCGCAGCCATGGCAGGTCGCGCTCGTCGACGGCGTCCACAATGTCGGAAATCAGCAGCGGGTCGACGTGCTCGGGAAGCTCGCGCGCGTCGTCGGCAAGGTCAGAATCGCTGTCGGACACAGTCACCTCCCCGGTTGGCGCTAGCAAAAGAGCTGAAAATCGGTGGCGGACGGTCATGCCCGCCCGCCCCCTCTACGTCTAGACCAGCCCCCCGGAGCACGCAACCGCCCCCACCTTGAGCCCGCCCGTTCAGCTCCCCGTTCAGGCCCCCCCGTTCAGCACCCCTGCGTTCAACCCAACGCCTTTGCGCCCAGATGCCCCGCCGTCGCCGCCATGGCCGTCAGCAGGCTGCCCCATGCCATATCGACAAGGCTGAGCGTCGCCGGCCATCCCCGTGTCGTCGCCAGATTGGTCAGGTCATAGGTCGCGTAACAGAAAAACCCGAACAAGAGGCCGAGCGTGAAGGCCTCCATCCATCCCCCGCCGGCCAGACTCGGCCGCACGGCAAAGAAGATCACGCCGCCGATATAGGCCGCGTAAAAGGCCGCCGCGACGAAGACATTCACCTTCTCCGCCTTCAGGTCGCCGAGCTGGCTGGCATAGAAATCCTTCGCGATCACGCCAAGCCAGAGCATGTCGAGCGCGAAGAAGACGATGGCGGCGCTGAAATAGGCAAGGATCCAGATCATGCCGCAAGCTACGCATGGCCGGAGCCGGGGTTCCTATCGCTCGCGACGGATCTGCATCAGCGACAGGAATTCCCGCCGCAGCGTCGCATCATCGAGCAGGCAGCCGCGCATCACCGAGTTGATCATCTGGCTGCGATCATCCTTCACGCCGCGCCAGTGCATGCAGAAATGGTCCGCTTCCATCACCACCGCCAGCCCGTCCGGCGCGATCATCCCCTCCAGGAGGTCGGCCAGCTGCATGATCGCCTCTTCCTGTATCTGCGGCCGGGACATGATCCACGCGGCCAGCCGCGAATATTTCGACAGGCCGATCAGGTCGCTGCCCGCATTCGGCATGATGCCGATCCAGAGCCGCCCCATGATCGGGCACAGGTGATGACTGCAGGCGCTGCGCACCGTGACCGGCCCGACCACCATCAGTTCATTCAGGTGTGTCGCGTTCGGAAACGCCGTCACCGAGGGGGCCGGCTCATACCGTCCGGAAAACACCTCGTTGAGATACATCTTCGCCACCCGCCGCGCCGTGTCGCGCGTGTTGTGGTCATTCTCGGTGTCGATGACGAGGCTGCCCAGCACGCCGGACATGGCCTGCGAGACTTCCTCCAGCAGCGCGTCCATCTCTCCCGGCTCGATCATGTCGGAGATGTTGTCATTGGCGAAGAAGCGCCGCCCCTGCGCCTTCAGCCGCGCCCGGATGCGCTCGGAGACCCGTGTCGCTCCGGTATCACCCGCACCCTTGTCTGCCCGTCCCGCGCTGCCAGACTTCGCCATCTCTTACCTTCCACTTGCTGTGGTCCACCTGTCGTCCACCAGAGCTGCTGCGCAGATGGACCGGACCGTTCGCGGGCAGATAGGCCGTCTGCGCGCGGTGCCAAGCGCATCGCGTGTGTTTCGGTGTCAGCCGACGACCGACTGCGCCCGCAACCGCGCCACGGCGGCGTCATCCAACCCGATTTCCATCAGGATGGCATCGGTGTCCGCCCCCGCCTTTCCGGCGGGCCGCGGTGCGTCGCAGACGGTCTGCGAATAGCGCGGCGCAGGCCCGGGCTGAAGGTGCCCGCCCACCTCCACAAACGTCTCCCGCGCCAGGTTGTGCGGATGCTGCGGCGCCTCGCTCAGGGTCAGGACGGGCGCAAAGCAGACATCGCTCCCCTCCATGATCGCGCACCATTCGTCGCGCGTTCGGGTCTTGAACACCTCGGCCAGCTTCTGCTTCATCGTCGGCCAGTCCGCGACATCGAACTGATGCCCGAAATCCCCGGCAGGCAGGTCGGCCAACTGGCAGAGCAGCGCGTAGAATTGCGGCTCGATCGACCCGATCGAGACATATTTCCCGTCGGCGCAGGCATAGGTCGCATAGAAATGCGCGCCGCCATCGAGCATGTTCACGCCCGTATCGTCGCGCCATTGCCCGCCGGCTTTAAGCGAATAGGTCATCGCCGCGAGCAGCGCCGAGCCATCCGTCATCGCCGCGTCAACCACCTGACCCTTGCCGCCGCGCCCGACCTCCAGCAGCGCCGCCACCATGCCGAACGCCAGCATCATCGCGCCGCCGCCAAAATCACCGACATAGTTTACCGGCGGCACGGGCGCTCGCCCGGCTTCGCCCACCGTCGACAAGACGCCCGATATCGCAATGTAATTGATGTCATGCCCCGCAGCGTGCGCCAGCGGCCCCTCCTGTCCCCAGCCGGTCATCCGGCCATAGACAAGCTCGGGATTCTCACCCAGCAGCACGTCAGGCCCAAGCCCGAGCCGCTCCATCACCCCCGGCCGGTAGCCCTCGATCACACCGTCAGCCGTCCGGCACAAGGCCTTCGCCAAGGCGACCCCGTCCGGCGTCTTGGTGTTGATCGTGATCGAGCGCCGCGACCGCGCGAGCGCGTCGGCAGCCATCACCATGCCACCGGGACGTTCGATCCGGATGACCTCCGCCCCATGGTCGGCCAGCATCATGGCGCAGAACGGCCCCGGCCCGATTCCGGCAAATTCGATGATTCTCAATCCGCTCAGAGGCCCGGCCATGTCATTCTCCTGCATGTCATTCTTGTTTGAGTGTTAGGCCCGCCGCCGGAGCCTCGCCAAGCCTGTCGTCGCGTCAGGTGCCCGGCACAAACGCAAGCGGGGCCCCGTTGCCGGAACCCCGCTGCAATCATTCCCGAAGGCGCGTAAGATCAGTCTTCGCGCGGCTCGAGGATTTCGCGGCCGCGATACATGCCCGACTTCAGGTCGATGTGATGCGGACGGCGAAGCTCACCGCTCTGGGCGTCTTCGATAAATGTGTTCGGCTTCAGCTTGTCGTGCGAGCGGCGCATGCCACGCTTCGACGGAGAGGTCTTTCGCTTCGGGACTGCCATCGCAGGTCTCTCTTCAGATGTGTTGGATGAACAAGGGCGATAGGACCGCCAGCGTCAAATTCGGAACGCGGGGTATAAGCACGCCACCGCCCCGATTGCAACCCCTCTCCGCGCCCCCGCCACCCTTGACGCCGCGCTTTCAAAGCGGCCCCGTCCCGGACCAGCCGGCTCAGACCCGACTCAGACCCGGCGACTCAGACCAGCCTGCTCTGGGTCTTGGCGGCGCCGATGAAGCTGGCGAACAGCGGGTGCGGCGCGAACGGGCGGGATTTCAGCTCCGGGTGGAACTGTACGCCGATGAACCACGGATGGTCCTTCAGTTCGAATATCTCCGGCAGCCGACCGTCCGGCGACATGCCCGAGAACAGCACGCCCACCTCCTCCAGCGCCGCGCGATAGGCGACGTTGACCTCATAGCGGTGGCGGTGGCGCTCGCTGATCTGGCGCGCGCCGTAGATTTGCGAAACAAGGCTGCCCTCCGCCAGCACGGCCGGATAGGCGCCGAGCCGCATCGTGCCGCCTTTGTCGGTATTGACGTCGCGCACCTCGCGCGTGTTGCCGCGCGTCCACTCTTCCATCAGGCCGACAATCGGCACCGGCGTGTCGCGCCACTCTGTCGTTGACGCTTCCGGCAGCCCGGCCAGTGACCGCGCCGCCTCGATCACGGCCAGTTGCATGCCGTAGCAAATGCCGAAGCAGGGAATGTTCCGCTCGCGCGCATGGCCCGCCGCCCGGATCTTGCCAAGCGCGCCGCGCTCCCCGAAGCCGCCCGGCAGGATGATGCCGTGCACGCCTTCAAGCTCCTCCAGCGAGTGCTCTGTGTTGTCGAACGCCTCGCTGTCGATCAGCCGGACATTGACCCGGACACGGTTGGCCAGCCCGCCATGGCCGAGCGCCTCCATCACCGATTTGTAGGCGTCCGGCACGTCGGTATATTTGCCGACAAGCCCGATCGTCACCGATCCGTCAGGGCGGTGAATGGTGTCGGAAATCTCGTGCCAGCGCGACAGGTCCGGCGGCGGCGCGCTGTCGATCCGGAAATGCCGCAGGACTTCGGTGTCGAGGCCCTGCGCGTGATAGGCGTCCGGCACGTCATAGATGTGGCCGAGATCGCGCGCCTCGATGACGCTCGACTGGCGGACATTGCAGAACGAGCCGATCTTGCGCTTCTCGTCCACCGGAATGGGGCGGTCGCACCGGCACAGCAATATGTCCGGCTGGATGCCGATCGAGCGCAGCTCCTTCACCGAGTGCTGTGTCGGCTTGGTCTTCATCTCGCCTGCGCTCGCGATGAAGGGCAGCAGCGTCAGGTGGATGAACAGCGTCTGGTCTTCGCCGAGATCCTGGCGAAGCTGCCGGATGGCCTCGAAAAACGGCAGGCCCTCAATATCCCCGACCGTTCCGCCGATCTCGCACAGCACGAAATCGACATCGCCGGCATCATCGAGAATGAATTCCTTGATCGCATTGGTGACGTGCGGAATGACCTGGATCGTCGCGCCGAGGAAGTTGCCGCGCCGCTCCTTGTCGAGGATGTCGCGGTAAATCTGCCCGGTCGTGATATTGTCGGAGCGGCGCGCCGAAACACCGGTAAAGCGCTCATAGTGGCCAAGGTCGAGGTCTGTCTCGGCCCCGTCATCGGTGACGTAGACCTCGCCATGCTGGCGCGGCGACATCGTGCCGGGATCAACGTTGAGATAAGGGTCGAGCTTGCGCAGGCGGACGCGATAGCCGCGTGCCTGCAGCAAGGCGCCAAGTGCGGCCGACGCGATCCCCTTTCCGAGAGAGGAGACCACGCCGCCAGTGATGAAGATATAGCGGATCATGACAAGCCAGTGTGACGGGATTCGGCGCGCTGTAACACGACCTTCAAGCGCTCAGCGACCCGGCTGGGGATCACCCGTTGCGCCCGGCGTTTCGGTGCCTGTCCCGTTGCCCGTCGGTGAGGCCTCACCCGACGGCTCGTCCAGATCGACCGGTCCGGCTGGCGGCGTCGGCGCCGGGACAGCCTCCGGCGTGATCTCCAGCGGACGCAAGGTTGGCGCGCCATTCTCGTCCAGCGTGTCGGCGCCCTGCTCGATCTCGACCGCCGAGATGGCATCGCGCGACCGGTTGGCGATCGTGGTCAGGGCCAGGCTGGTGATGAAGAAGCCGGCTGCAAAGATCATCGTCGTGCGCACCAGCGCCCCGGCAACGCCGCGTCCGGACATCAGTCCGCCGCCCGCGCCGCCGCCGCCCATGCCGAGCGCGCCGCCCTCAGAGCGTTGCAGCAGCACCACGCCGGTCAGCGCCAGCGCGATCAGGATGTGGACCACCAGGATGACATTGGTGAGGACAGTGCCCATGGATTCTCAGGCCTTTGTTTGAAGAATGACCCGCCCCCATACGCGCTTCAATGCCGGAGGCCAACCCCCGATGCTGAAACCGGATGAAAACGGTGCGTGTCAGGTCTCAGGCACGCAAAGCAGCTTCGTAGATGGCGAGAAAACTGTCCGCCTGCAAGCTTGCTCCGCCGATCAGTCCGCCATCGACATTGGCAATGCCAAGAATTTCGGCGGCATTTTCCGCTTTCATGCTGCCGCCATAAAGGATGCGCATCCCCGTCCCGGCCGCGCCGAAACGTGCCGACAGCATGTCCCGGATGGCCTGATGCACTTCGGCCACCTGCTCTGGTGAGGCGACCTTGCCTGTCCCGATGGCCCATACCGGCTCATAGGCGATGACCGCCCCGCCATCGGTGGCCGCGTCCGGCACAGAGGCTTCGACCTGCCGCCCGATCACGGCCAGCGTCTCGCCCGCCTCGCGCTCGTCCAGCGTCTCCCCGACGCAGATGATCGGCGTCAGCCCCGCTGCCCTTGCCGCCAGCGCCTTTTCCCGCACCACTGCATCTGTCTCGCCATGGTCGGCCCGGCGTTCGGAGTGTCCGACGATGACATAAGCGGCGCCGACATCCGCCAGCATCTGCGCGCTGACATCACCGGTGTGCGCGCCGGAAACGCCGGTGTGGCAGTCCTGCCCGCCATCTTCTTCAATCAGTCGACGCAGTTCGATGATGGAGGAATAGTGCCGACGGTTGTAAGCCACAAAGATTTCAGCGCCAAATTCTTTTGCTAAATTTGTCACTTGAGTTATTTCCTGGATATCGACTCCGGCCTCTGTGAGTTAAAAGAGCTAAGGATCCGCACCAGCGGGTCCTTTTTTTATGCTCACAAGCGTCAGCTATTTCAATTTAAGCCCG
>JBGSUF010000083.1:0-3138 GCA_041736285.1 Hyphomonadaceae bacterium
CCGCGCGGGCTGTCGATGTCCCGGAGCGGCTGGAGGTCCGGCTGGCGGGACGCGCCGAACGCGACATGGGTTCCGCCCAGCGCCAGCGTCGTTGCCCGGGCGGATCCGCCCTTGTCGAACAGGAACACCTGCGCGCCTGCATAGCGCTGCCATTGCAGGGCGAGCATGGCGAGCAGCACGGATTTGCCGGCGCCCGTCGGCCCCACAATCATCGTATGCCCGACATCGCCGGCGTGCAGGTTCAGCCGGAACGGCGTCGAGCCGCCGGTCTGGGCTTCGATCAGGGCCGGCCCGTTCAGGTGCCGGTTCCAGGCGTCGCCCGCCCAGACGGCAGAGACCGGGATCATATGGGCGAGGTTCAGCGTATGCAGCACCGGCTGGCGGACATTGGCGTAAGGGTGACCCGGGAGGCTGCCGAGCCAGGCTTCCACCGCGTTGAGGCTCTCGGCGATCACGGTGAACCCGCGGCCATTGATGATCCGCTCCAGCGCGCGGGCCTGTTCGTCCGCAAGCCGCGCATCCGCATGGATCACGCTGACGGTGGTGGTGACGTAGCCGTAGGACACAAGATCGCTCCCGAGTTCCTGCAAGGCCGTGTCGGCATCCTGCGCCTTGTTGTCCGCGTCATTGTCGAGGAGCGTTGTCGGCTCATTGAACATGGTCTCGCGCAGGATCGCGCCGACCGACTTGCGCTTGGCTGCCCAGTGGCGGCGCTTCTTCGAAAGCAGTTTCTCGGCCTCGGCCTTGTCCATCGCGATGAACCGAGTGACCCAGCGATACCCGAACCCCTGCCGGTTGAGTTCGTCGAGGATGCCGGGCAGGGTCGAGGCAGGATAGCCAAGGACCGTCAGGGTACGGATGTGGGCATTCCCGATCATCGGCGCGGTGCCGCCGGTGAACGGCTCATCGGCGAGGACTGCGTCGAGGAAGACCGGAAGCTCCGGCACGGCAACCGCGTGGCGTTTGGTCGAAATCGCCGAATGCAGGTAGGTCAGTGTCTCGCTGTCACTGAGCCGGGCAATCTCGGGCAGAGCAGTCGAGAGAAGGTCGAACGCCCGCGCGGCATGCTGCTGGAACTCTTCCAGCCGCTGGCGCCAGGCCGAGGCGTCTTCACTCTTCGCCTTCGTGATCAGGGCGCGCTCGGCATGGCCGGCAAGGTCTTCCGGCGGCAGCCAGAGCAGTGTCAGGAAATAATCGCTCTCGTAGCGGGCGCTGGCTTCATCGGCCGCTATGGCGCGCTCCTCGTCCACCAGCCAGGACACCGCATCCGGGAACGCGCACGCGGGATAGGGCGCCGCTTCGCGGCGAACCGCTTCGAAGAAGAGCGCCCAGCCCGAGCCGAACCGGCGCAGGACATTGTTGAGGCGCGCGCTGACAGCAACGAGCTCGGATTCGGTCGAGCTTTCTAGGTCCGGGCCGCGATACCTGAAGGTTGTCTGGAATGCGCCATCCTTGTTAAGGACAACGCCGGGCGCGACGAGACAGGCCCAGGGCAAGTAGTCGGCGAGCAGCCTTGGCCGCTCTGCGTATTCCCGAAGGTTCAGCATGAGAGATACTCCTTGTGCCGCACCGAGCGGGCCGTAACGATCATGAAGTCAGGGTCCCTGCGGGCCATGAACACCGCCGCAGAATGTCCCAGCGCCCAGATGAGCAGTCCCGGGATCCAGAGCTGCAGGCCGAGACCCACGGCCGCCGCCAGGGTCCCGATGACGATGGCCGCCGTACGCGGCGCGCCCGCCATCAGGACCGGCTCGGTCAGGGACCGGCGGACCGGGATCTCGAACCCCTCGGTCATCAGATGAGCGCCCCGCCGCCGAACGAGAAGAAGGTCAGGAAGAAGCTCGTTGCCGCAAACGCGATCGACAGGCCGAACACGATCTGGATCAGCTTGCGGAAACCCCCGGACGTCTCCCCGAACGCCAGCGTCAGGCCGGTGAGCGTAATGATGATCACAGCGACGATGCGCGCCACCGGCCCCTCGATGGAATTGAGGATCTGGTCGAGCGGGCCCTCCCAGGGCATGCCGGTGCCGGCGGCCTGGGCGGGCAGGGCGGCGGCAAGCACCAGCGCCGCGAAACCGGCAATCCTTATGGTGCGGGCGCTTCCTGAATTTGGATGTGAGGATGTCATGGACTGTCTCCGTGTCTGACGAGGCAAAGCGATCTTGAAACCAGCGGCTCCGTCACATAGCCGTCGCCGTCGAAGCTAAGGACGCGCAGGGCTTCCTCGACGCGGCGCACGCCGTCCGCCCGACTCATGAAGATGACCACGTCAATGGCGTCCGCGATCAGGTCGAACGGCGCACGCGGCGTTGCCTCCAGCGTCAGCTGTTCCAGCCGCCTCAGCGCGCCCTTTGCAGAATTGGCATGCAGCGTCGTGATCCCGCCGGGATGGCCGGTATTCCAGGCTTTCAGAAGATCGAGCGCTTCGGCCCCGCGCACCTCGCCGACAATGATCCGGTCAGGCCGCAGCCGCAGCGTCGAACGCACCAGCTCCTGCAGGCAGACACTGCCGCGCTGCGTCCTCAGCTGGACTGCGTTGGGCGCCGAGCAGCGCAGCTCGCGCGTATCCTCAAGGATGATGATCCGGTCACTCGCCAGCACCGGCTCGGCCAGAAGCGCGTTCGTGAATGTTGTCTTGCCGGACGACGTGCCGCCCGCGATCAGGATATTGTCCTGCGCGGCGAGCGCCTCCTGCAGCGCGGCGCAAAGGGCAGGGGACAGGCTGCCCTGGCCGACATAGTCGCTGAGCCCGTACGGCGCCGACGCCGGCTTGCGGATGGAAAAGCAGGGCGAGGTCGAAACGGGCGGCAGCAGGCCTTCAAACCGCTCACCGGTGCCGGGAAGTTCGGCCGACACGATCGGACTGCCCGCCCGGACAATGTCCCCGGCGCCGGACGCCACAAGCCGGATCACACGTTCCCGGTCGGCGGCGTCCAGCGTGTGCGCCGAGACCGTAACACCCCGCCCGGCTGTCTCGATCCAGATCGAGCCGTCGGGATTAGCCATCACCTCGATCGTATCGGCGGCGTCCAGCGCCTCCCGGACCACCGGGCAGAAGGCCGTGCGCAGCATCAGGCTGCGCCGGCATTCTGTTTCCTGATGGTGTGACCGGTAGCTCATGGGGCGGCGGGACCTC
>JBGSUF010000122.1:0-6890 GCA_041736285.1 Hyphomonadaceae bacterium
GGCCATGGCCACGTCCGCCCGCGCGAAGAACGCCTCAAGCAGGCTGTCCACACCATGCGGCGCAGCGAAAGCCTGCTCGTCGGCGCTTATGCCCGCGCGCTGCGCCGCCAGTCCGGCTTCGCTCTGGCTCCAGCCAACACGGGCAACTTCGGGGAGGAATGCGACGAGCCATCGCTCCAGCAGTTCCTGGCGCGGCGACCCATGGGCCTCGAACGTCGATTCACCTGTAGGCATGTTCAATCCCTTGTGATACAGACCGCGTTCCCAGCCTATTGGCAACAGGATAACGGCGCGGCCCGGCGGGCTCCAGCGTCAAGATAATGGAGAGTGTCACATCGTCCAGATTTTCGTTCGCGACAACAATGTCGAACAGGCCCTTCGTGCGCTGAAGAAGAAGATGCAGCGTGAAGGTCTTTTCCGTGAGATGAAGCGTCGCAATCATTTCGAGAAGCCGTCCGAGAAGCGCGCCCGCGAGCAAGCGGAAGCCGTGCGCCGGGCACGCAAACTGGCCCGCAAGCGCGCGCAGCGCGAAGGTATTGTGAGCTAGCCAGCACGCTGAAGACTGCCTTGCCAAAGCCGTGTGCGCGCTCAGACGATCAGCGCCGCGCGCATGGGTTTGTGCCTGGCTCTTTCATCTGGTGATGCCGAAGAACAAAAAGCCCTCCCCGCTGTGCGCCGGGAGGGCTTTCGTTTGTCATGCTTTCGAGTTTGCAGCGTTCGAGTTTGCGGCGCCCGACTTCACAGCGTGCGCCTTCGCGGCGTTCGGCCGGAACTCGCCGCCGCCGCCGGGCCTCAGCCGGAACCCTTCCGGCTGCCACCCCCGACCAGCCCCTTGAACCACCGGCCGACACTGTCGACGCCCGCGCCATGCACTGCGCCAGCGCGGTAGACCCGCATCGCCGCCCAGAGGATGATGACCGTCGTCAGCGCCATCGCCCCGATCAGCCCGGCCACTTCCGGCAGGGGCAACCCGTTGGGAAGGCGAAGGATCAGCAGGAACGGCGTGAACAGCGGGAACCACGACAATCCCGCGAGGATGGGCGACTTCGGATCCGTGATCGCCATCGAGAAGAACAGCAGCGGCACCATGAGAATGATGAGCAACGGGCTCATCAGCGTCTGCGCCTCCTGCACGCTTTCGCACAGCGATCCCAGCGCAAGGAAGATCGCGCCGAACATCAGATAACCCAGCACGAAGCTCAAAAGCGTCGGGATCAGAATGCCCGGCTGGATCAGCACATTGCCGAAAGCGGACAGGAATTGCGCCGCGCTCGCCGGCATCCCGCCGCCTGCAACCTGTGCCACCAGAACGCCGCCGACCACCCAGAACGACATCAGCGTCAACGAGAGCACGAACACCGCTGCGAGTTTTCCCGTCAGCAACTGCGTCAGCTTCGCGCTGGTCAGCAGCGTATCGAAAATCTTGTTGGACCGCTCCTCGATGGTGCCGGAAAGCAGGTAGTTCACCACCGAGAAAATCAGGAACCACAGAAGGAACGCAATTGCGACGGCGGCGATATAAGGTGCCTGATCGGCCATCGTGACCTGCCGCACCTCGCCGCCCTCGCCGACCTTGCGCTCGATGATGCGGGGCGCAGCATCCACCGCGGCCTGAACGTCGGCGGGGTCCAGCCCGGCCGCGCCGAGCACCTTGGCCCGCACCTCGTCCTCGATGGCCCAGCGGGCCGCCGATTTCAGCCCGTCATTGACGACGTCATCGGACAGGTAAGTGACCTCGCCCGTGTCGGGATTGACGATCAGCGCAGCGAAGAGACGGCGCGCGCCGGTCTCTCCAATGCTCTCATTGCCAAGGAGATAGGGCGCAAGTCCGGCCTCGGTCTGCGCTGGCGGCGGGATGAATTGGTAGCTCCGTTCCGGCACGCTGACGACCAGGCCGGGCTTTGCCTGTTCGAGCGCCGTTTCAACATCCGCGCCCGCCGCAATCGCCTCGCGAAAACGCGGTATGCTCTGCGGATCAAATCCCTCCGGTGCCTCGACCGCGAGCTGGAAAAGCTGGCGCTCGACATCGCTCTCCCGCCGGCTTTCAAGCCGGTCGGCGAGTTGGCTCGCGAACGCGCCATTGCTGTCGATGACGGTGTAATAGCGGACCGGCTGGTTATTCTCGATCAGCGACGGCGCGAGAATGAACGCGGCGAGGATGAGCGGCGTCAGCAGCAAGCCCAGCCAGAAGCCCCAACTCGTGACGTATCCGAGATAGTCGCGCCGGGCGATCAGATAGATGTTACGCATGGTTCTTCTCCGTCCGGCCCTGTTCCAGTGTGCGGCGGAGGTCTTCAGCCTCTGCATCGCCGACGAGTGACACGAAAACCTCGCGCAGACGCGCAAGCTCCGGCAGGAAACCTGCGATCGGCGCGCCCGCCTCGATCGCGGCACGCAGCGCCTGCTGCGCATCCTGACCCTGAGACAGCGTCACCCGCCACCATTGCTGCCCGTCGCTATCAACGGTCTCCTCGCGCGTGGCGACGAAGCCTGCCGGGGGGAGCGCCGCGCCAAGATCGAAGCCGCCCGTCACCGCAAGCCGCGCCGCCTGCCCGAGCACGCCATAAGCCTCCTCCAGCGTGCCATCGAACACCTTGCGCCCGCGCGCCACCATGACGATGGAGGAACAAAGCCGTTCGGCATGTTCCATGACATGGGTCGAAAACAGGATCGTCGCCCCGCGCTTGTGCTGCTCGACGATCAGCTCTTCCAAGGCGGCCTGGTTGACCGGATCGAGGCCGGAGAACGGCTCGTCGAGGATCAGAAGGTCTGGTTCATGTGCAAGCGTTGAGAGGATCTGCACCTTCTGCGCCATGCCCTTTGAGAGCTTGGAAATCTTCGCGCGTGCAAACCCTCCAAGCCCTGCCCGCTCCAGCAATTCGTCGGCCCGCGTGAAGGCGGCCTTGGCGGACATGCCCTTCAGCCGGGCAAAGTAGGCGATCGTCGCGCGCGGCGACATCTTCTTGTAGAGGCCGCGCTCTTCCGGCAGGAAGCCGACCCGGCGCAGCGTCTCCAGTCGCGGCGGCTTCCCGAACAGGCGCGCCTCCCCGTCATCGGGCGCCATCACGCCGAGTGCCATGCGCAGGCTGGTCGACTTTCCCGCCCCGTTTGGCCCAAGAAAACCGACGATCGAGCCTTCGCTGACTGTCATGCTCAGACCATTCACCGCGGTGAACCCGCCAAACCGCTTCGTCGCCCGTTCGAGTTCCAGAGGATGCACCATCGCCGCCCCGCCCTCCCATCCGTTGCTTTATCGCAATTCGATATAATGGAGACTTTCATCATTGCCTACTGTCAACACGCGAAAAATTCGCCTCCAGCGCCCCCTTGCCAGCCGCTTCTTTCGCGTTCAGCATCTCCCCATGCGGATGACTGTGGAGCTGTTCAGGAAAAAGATCGGCGCGCTTCGCCAGGACGTGGAGGCCTTGCGCCTCGCATCCGGTGCGGACCGGACCGGAGACGGTGACACGCGCCGCCGGGAGCCGATAAGCCTTCGCGCCCACGCCTTCCATGTCCAGATGCACACGCTGGCGCGCATCGAAGCGGCGCTCGAGCGGATGGACCATGGCGACTATGGCTATTGCTGTCATTGTGGGGGACAGATCAGCCTGGCGCGGCTGGAATGTGATCCGGCAGTCGCCGCCTGCGAGGACTGCGCCGACGACCCGAGGTTCTGAAGCATCGCTGCGATTTGCGAACCGACACCTGATTTGGGCGCCCAGCAGAATTTCCCGCCTCTCCCCGCTCGCCCGCGCCCCGACCGCTGGAGGACTGGACCGCCGGGAGTCGTGGGGCTGGGGCGCGTTCCAAGGTATCTCGTCGGAGCGAACGGCTCAGTGCGCCAACGGGCGCATGCGCCAGCCGAAATCAAGCCCCCGCAAATGCCGGCCCGCCCAAAAGCAGGCCCCCGCTAACAGCCTCGCGTGAAATGAAAGCCGGGTTCTTCAGGTCAGCGCGCTGAAAAGCGCGATCAGCACGCGCGAAATCACCGTGATCACGGCAAACAACACGAGCGCAATCATCCACGCCGAGCCCATATTCATAACGAAACCGATGGCCGCACCGGCGACAAGGCACAGGACCAGAGCCATCAGCCAGTTCATGTGCATGGCGAACACGAAGGTCAGGAAGGCCACACCGATCAGGATCAGGAGAGCCGAGAAGGCCGAAGCCTTCATGAAGCCATCCCACGTCGACTTCTGGTCGGTGACGTCCATTTCGCCGTGATGATAGTCAGCGCTGCCCATTGCGTTCGCTCCGTCTCAAAAGCCTATTCCCGCTCATTAAGTGCGCAGCCGCGCGCGGTCAACTGTCGATCATCCCATCCATCGCCCGCCAAGCCCCGAGTTGGGCATTGATCGCTGCAACGGTCGCGAGCGGCTGGTCGAGCATGACATGATGCGCCGCCTGCGGAATGGTGGCCGAAACTGTCCCTTTCGGCGCACGCGAGAGCGCACTGGCGTGCAGTTGCGGGGTGACGAGGGTGGAAAGCTCACCCCGCATGAGTGAAATCCTGCAACGCGCGTCGGCAATGGGATCGCCGCCGATCCCGCTCAAATCCATGCGCGGCCAGATGTGCGGATCGAATTTCCACGTCCAGGCGGGCTGGCCGTCAGCGCGCTCGACAGGTTTGACGCTGTAGCGCGCGACATGGTCGAGAATGAAGTCGTTTGGACATTCCTGCGGCGGTGCCAGCCGGAAGCGGCCAAGAATGGTCTCAAGGTCCGGATAGGCTGGGCTGACCATCACCCGCTCGCGCGTTTCTTCCTGCACCCAATCGCGGGGCGGCGGACGCAACGGACAGTCGAGAATGATCGCCCCGGAGAGCATTTGCCCGGAGCGGGCCGCCGCGACCGCCGCGACAAATCCGCCGAACGAGTGCGCGACGACAAAAGGCCGCCGCCCGCCCGCCAGCATCCCTGCCGCCTCGCACACAGCGAGGAGTTCACCGGCGAAGGTTTCCAGCGAATAGGCTTCGCGCCAGTCGCTGCTCCCCATGCCGGAGAATGACAGCGCGGCGACATTCCAATCGGCGGCAAAAAACGGGGCGATGAAATCCCACCAGTGCTCGTGCGCGCCCTTGCCATGAACAAACAGCAGGCCAGGCGCATCCGCGCGTCCCCAGCGGCGATAGCTGATGCGCGCGCCGAGGTGGCTGACGCTGGCGGCTTCACAAGGGGCGGCGATGGCATCAATGAACCAGCCCGGCGCAGGCGGACGAGCACCCTGATACGGCTTCAGCGGCAGGATGCTCCGCATGGCCGGGCGCGCGCGCCTGGCAGTTTCCGCCTTGATGTCCTGGTCAGCCAATTGTCTTCACCTCCGTGCCACCATATCCGCGCAATGCAAGGCAATCGCTGGCCTGATGGCAAGCAAATTCAGCCCGGCTTGACGGCGCACGCGCACACCGACACCCTTTCGCCCGCCAAACAGACGCACCGGCCGTTCAGGCAGGCCGCAGCCATTCCGGGGGACAGGCATGGGAACGAATTCGCGCTTCGGCATCTGGATCATCGCAACCGGCGTCATCATCGCCCTTCTCTTTTATGGCCGGGATATTCTTTCACCCTTCGCGCTCGCCGTCTTCCTGTTCCTGACGATGGAGGGCTTCTCGCAGGTCATCGACCGAAGCTCGAATTTCATCGGGCCACGATTTTCGCGCGCCATCGCCATCGCGACCGTGCTGTTCGGATTTGGCCTCTTCATCGTCATGATGGCGACGGGGATTGCGCAGTTTTCCTCACAGTCGGCCCAGTACGAACTTCGGATCAACGCCCTGATCGCTGACGCCTACGCGCTTGTCGGTGTACCGAACGCGCCGACCCTGTCCGGCCTTCTGATCGGGGAGACCGGGCAGAAGCTGGCCGGATCGGTTGCCTCCTCCATCGGCAATCTGTCGGAAAACCTGATCCTCATCCTGATCTACATCGCCTTCCTGTTTCTGGCGCAGGCCGCATGGCCAAAGAAGCTCGACGCCATTTTTCCGGAGGGCGGGCGGCGTCAGGTCGTGCGCGATGTCGGCGACGCATCAAGGCGCGGCATCGAGTCCTATCTCTGGACGCAGACCGTCATCAGCGCGATCATCACCCTGCTGACCTACATCACGCTGCAGGCGCTCGGGGTGAAGAACGCGCTTTTCCTCGCCGGGCTGATCTTCATCCTGAACTATATCCCGACCATCGGCTCGATCGTGGCCGCCCTCGTCCCGCCGCTTTTCGCCCTCGTCCAGCCCGAAGCGACCTGGCCGGCCTACATGCCGGACAACACCTATATCAACGCCGCTCTGGTGTTTGCCGGCGTGAGCTTCTGGCAATTCGCCATCGGCAATTTCATCCAGCCGCGGATGATGGGTGACAGTCTCAACCTGTCCGCCCTCGTTGTCCTTCTGGCGCTGGCGATCTGGGGGGCGCTATGGGGCATACCCGGCATGTTCCTGTCGGCGCCGCTGACAGTGATCATGATGATCTTGTTCTCCAAATCGAGCGACACCTACTGGCTGGCCGTGCTTTTGTCGGCAAATGGCAGTCCGGGACCAGATCCGCGCGTCCCGCTTCAGCCTGTTTCAACGGAAAAAACTGACAACATGAATTTGACTTAATGTTGCAAGCGCATCAAAACTGTCACATACCACTTGGCAGTCGCCTCATGATGCATCATTTAACGTTTATCGGGATGTCACTTACCTGACGTCCCGAACGTTATTCGTGAATCAGGCCTCCGCGTGCGTCCCCCCACCCAGCCTGCGGAAGAGGCCTGAGGAGCCGCCAGACATGTCCCCGTCTGGCGGCTCCACTTTATTTACTCACCAGCTTTCTGAATTATCTGCAGTTTTCTGCGCCCCGGCCCCACGCCGCGCGTGCGCAGGCGCGGCCGATAAGCGGCGCCGGGCC
>JBGSUF010000161.1:0-13366 GCA_041736285.1 Hyphomonadaceae bacterium
GGGCGCTGCGCCGTGAGGCCGTCCGCAACTGCGCCGCCGCGATCGAGCGGCAGGGCTATCGGACGGGCTTCCGGGATGTCGACGTGGACCGGGATGACCGCGCCGTGCGCCAGATCGGCCCGGCTGGTTTCATCGTCACCATCGAAAGTGAGTTCGAGGGCCGCCGCCGCGACTTCCGAAGCGATGTGACGTGCGAGGTCCGTCGCGGACAGGTGGTCTCGGTGTCCGGCATCCCGCAACCCGGCCAACGCGGATCCCGGAGCGGCTATCGCGGCTGGTAATCAGCCTTTCAGAACCATGGATGAAAGCAGGACGCGCCCGGAAACGGGCGCGTCTCTTGCGTTGCAGCGCAGCAGCGATAAGACTTGGCCAACAGGGCGACAACAAGACATCCGAGCCGGAAAAAAGGGGCAGGGGCATGAAGGACATTCTCGAACAGCTGGCCGAGCGACGCGAAGCGGCCCGGATGGGCGGCGGCGCCGCGCGGATCGCCAAACAGCACGAGAAGGGCAAGCTCTCGGCACGCGAGCGGATCGACGTGCTGCTGGACGAGGGCTCGTTCGAGGAATTCGACATGTTCGTCGAGCACCGCAGCCATGATTTCGGCATGGAAAACCAGACGATTCCGGGCGACGGCGTCGTCACCGGGCATGGCACGATCAATGGCCGCCTCGTCTATGTGTTCTCCAAGGATTTCACCGTTTTCGGCGGCTCGCTCTCGCGCGCGCACGCCGAAAAAATCGTCAAGGTGCAGCGGGCGGCGATGAAGACCGGCGCGCCGGTGATCGGCATTTTCGACGCCGGCGGCGCACGCATCCAGGAGGGCGTCGACAGCCTGGCCGGCTATGCCGACATCTTCCTCGAAAATGTCATGGCGTCAGGCGTCGTGCCGCAGATTTCCGTCATCATGGGGCCTTGCGCGGGGGGGGATGTCTATTCGCCCGCGCTGACCGACTTCATCTTCATGGTGAAGGACACCTCCTACATGTATGTGACCGGGCCGGACGTGGTGAAGACTGTCACCAACGAGATCGTCACCCATGAGGAGCTTGGCGGCGCGCGCGTGCATGCGGCCAAATCCGGCGTCGCGGACGGCGCGTTCGAGAACGATATCGAGGCGCTGGTGCAGATGCGGCGGCTGATCGACTTCCTGCCGCTGTCGAACCGTGAACGCCCGCCCGTGCGACCGAGCTTTGATGAGGGCGACCGGCTCGAAATGTCGCTCGACACGCTGATTCCCGACAATCCGAACACGCCCTACGACATGAAGGAACTGATCGAGAAAGTCGCCGACGAGGGGGATTTCTTCGAGATCAGCCCGCAATTTGGTGCCAATATCGTCGTCGGTTTCGGCCGGATCGAGGGGGCGACGGTCGGGTTTGTCGCCAACCAGCCGCTGAGCCTGGCCGGGGTTCTGGACATTGACGCCAGCCGGAAGGCCGCGCGTTTCGTCCGCTTTTGCGACTGTTTCAACATCCCCATCGTCACCTTTGTCGATGTTCCGGGCTTCATGCCGGGCACCAAGCAGGAGTATGGCGGCCTGATCAAGCACGGGGCGAAACTGCTGTTCGCCTACACCGAGGCCACGGTGCCGAAGATCACGGTGATCACGCGCAAGGCCTATGGCGGGGCCTATGACGTGATGAGCTCGAAACACCTGCGCGGCGATCTCAACTATGCCTGGCCGACGGCGCAGATCGCCGTGATGGGGGCCAAGGGGGCGGTGGAGATCATCTTCCGCGCCGAACTCGGCGACCCGGAAAAGATCGCAGCACGCACGAAGGAATACGAGGACAATTTCGCCAACCCGTTCGTGGCGGCGCGAAAGGGCTATATCGACGACATCATCATGCCCCACGGCACGCGCGCGCGGATCGCGCGCGGCCTGCGCGTGCTGGCCACCAAATCCGCGGAAAACCCGTGGAAGAAGCACGACAACATCCCGCTGTGAGGTCGCCAGCCTGCGCGGGGCGGGCGGCGACCCCGTCAGGACGGGACGGGCCGTCAGGCGCCGAAGAAGACCGAGATGGCTTCCGCAACGAGGGCGGGGCGGTCCTGGCCTTCGATTTCGACGGTGGAGTCCATGATCACCTGCTTGCCGCCGGATTTCTCGACGACCGAGCGGCATTTCTGGACGAGGCGGACCTTCGAGCCGACCGGCACCATATTGGTGAAGCGGACCTTGTCGGAGCCGTAATTGATCGCGCGGGAGATGCCGGAGACGTGCAGGATTTCTGCGCCCAGCATCGGCATGAGCGACAGGGTGAGGAAGCCGTGCACGATCGGGCTGTCCATTTCGCGGGTCGCACGCTCGACATCGACGTGGATCCACTGGTGATCGCCGGTGGCGTCCGCGAAAATGTTGACACGGTGCTGGTCGATGACATGCCAGTCGGAATGTCCGACATCCTGTCCGGCGAGGGATTCAAGATCGGCAAAGCTGATTTCACGTTTGGCCATGGGCTGTAACTCCTTGATCGGGTGACGGTTTCTGACGGACAGCGGGCAGACCCGGCGTTCCGGCAAGATGGGGATTGGCGGCGACGAATTCGGCCTTCAGCCGTGCGCTGTCATTATGCTCACCGTCCGGCGACCAGCCCGGCGGGCGGATCAGGCGAAGCAGCCAGCGCTGCGGGCGCAGCCCATCACGCCACAGATCGCGGCCAAGGGCGCCAAATTCATGGAAGGCGATGATCAGCGGATTGTAGGTGGAGATGTTCTTCACCAGGCCGTAATCGCACTTTTCCTCCGGATTTTCAGGGACGAAGGTGCCGAACATGCGGTCCCAGATGATGAGCGTTCCGGCGTGGTTGGCATCGAGATAGCGCGGGTTGCGGGCATGGTGGACGCGGTGATGCGACGGCGTGTTGAAGATGTATTCAAACCAGCGCGGGAAACGGTCGATCGCCTCTGTATGAATCCAGAACTGGTAGAGCAGGTTGAGACCGGCGACGAAGGCGATAACGCCCGGGTGCAGGCCGAAAAAGGCCATCGGCAGGCCGATCAGATTCAGGAGGGCGAGGTCGCTCGTCCATGTCTGGCGCAGCGCCGTGGACAGATTGTAGTGCGTGGACGAGTGGTGGACGACATGGACCGCCCAGAACCAGCGGCTGCGGTGCATCAGCCTGTGCTTCCAGTAATAAAAAAAGTCGTTGACGACGAAGGCCAGCGCAAGGCTCCACCAGGTCACGGGCAGGGTGGCGACGCGGTGATCCCACGCCCACATCAGTGCCGTCCAGGTGATAAAGCCGAACAACAGCCCCGCAAAGACGCTGCCAAGGCCCATGAACATCGACACAATGGCGTCTGGCGTGGTGTATCGGCCCTTCGCGCGGCCGGTCTTTACCGCCCACCATTCCAGTGCAACCAGCCCGGCAAAGGCCGGAATGGCGAGAAGGGTCGGGTCCGGAAAGCTCGACATATCCATCCCCGCACGATGGCCGCGCGCGCCGCGAAGCGCAAGCGCTAACGTAGGGGTAAGTCAAAAAAAGTTTCACAAATGTTCTTTTTTTGTTGACGCTATGAACGGCTCTTGGCTAGTCTCGCCCTATGCAGACTTCACGGCGGCGGGCGGGTGAAGCAAGCGGGAGGGCGGCCGGGACGTTCGGCGGGAGGGCGTAAGAAAACGGCGGGATCACAGGGGCTTTTCGACCTTGATGTTCCAGATGGGGGTGCGCAGGACCATCCAGACGATCAGGGCGCTCATGCCGGCGGCGGGGACGATGGCGACGGTGTGGGGGCCGAGAAGATCAGTGAGCTGGCCCATCAGGAAGGCGCCAAACGGAGCGCCCGCCATGAAGCCGAGCTGATAGATGGAGAGAACACGGGCGAGCTGGTCCTTCGGTGCGGCGTTCTGGACGATGGAGCGGCTCATGGAGATCGACACCCCAGCCGCGAGGCCCCAGGCGAAGACGATCAGCAGGAAGGTCCAGTGCGGCACATCGAAAAGGACGGCGAGGATGGCCGTCGAGCCGAGAAACTGCGCGCCGAGCAGGAGACGTCCGGGGCGGCGGACATGGCGAAGGAGGGAAAGGGCAACAGAGGAGACAAAGGCACCGAACCAGAAGGTCACGAACATGTCGCGGATGCCGTCCGAGCCGAGATTATAGATGTCGCGGTTGATGATGGGTAGGACGACGAGAAAGCTGCCGATGACGAAAACCCCGACGCCGAACATCAGGGCCGTCATCGCCCACAGGCGTGGATTGGCCCGCACGGCGGCGAAGCCCTCGCCAATGTCGCCGAAGGCGGCCGTCAGGCCGGAGCGGCCGGTGCGAACCTGCCGACCCTTGGCGAGAAGGAGAGCTGCGACGGCGCCTGCAGCGACGATACAGCCCTGGATCATCAGGAGCCGCCACGCCGCGAGGCCGCCAAACTCGAAACCGCCGAGGAACCACGGCATGGTGGTCCCCTGGTCGGCATAACCGCCGAGGATGAGGCCGAGAATCTGGGCGGCGAATTGGGCGACGGTGGCGAAGGCCACACCCTGCTGCAGGGTGACGCCAGAGCCGATCCGGGTGCGGCGCTCGACCACTTCGTTGAGGATGGCGTCGCGGGCCGGCATCATGAAGGCGCCGACGGTGCCGAGGGCGACACCGTAGGCGACCATCAGGGGAAAGCTGAGCTGGCCGGTGGCCAGAGCGTAGGACAGGCCGAAGGCTGGCAAGGCCGCGAGGAGATGCAGGGCGATGAGAAGAGGCTTTCCCGGCGCGCGCTCGGCAACGACACCCCCGAGCAGGAGAAACAGGACCGAGGGGAGCGACAGGGCGACATTGGCAAGTCCCAGCTCTGCGGCGCCGAGGCCGAGGCGATAGGAGATGAGATAGGGAAAGAGCACCATCTGGAGACCAAAGGCCATGAACCAGCTCGACTGGACGATCAGATAGGCCGGAAGCTCGTTGCGGACGCGACGGCGCACACGATGCGCCAGGAGCGAACGCGCGGTCGCGAGGAGGGCGCCGCCCGCACTCAGGGCGGAACCGGCACCAATGGCACTGTCGATGCCGGACACGGGCGACTTGACGGCCTTCGCCTCGTCGGCGAGCGCCTGCTGGTCCTCATCGCGCACCGGCTTGTTCATGTCGTCGATGCCATTGTCTTCTCCACGCAACCTTGGGGAGTTTTAACGCCGGTTACGCGATAAGAAAGGGCAAGTCGCAAGATTGCACCGATCGGTGGCGCGAAGGCCGCAGGCACAAGGCGAGTCGCACGGCGAGGCAGGAGGCGAGGCAGACGGTGAGGGCGAGGGCACAATTGTCATAAAGCGTGGTCATGTTAGAGTGATATTGGCGGGGACACCGCAAATGCGTTTGAAGAGGTGGGACAATGCGTTTCGTGCGGACAATCCTGAGCTGGGCGCTGGCGCTCTTCCTGATCGCGGTGTTCGTGCAGGCGACCATTCATCCCTTCTCGCCGCCGCCGGAGGGAATGACGAAATTCTGGGACAGGCCAGGCGACAACATCGTGTTTGCCACGATTGCCGAGCGCTCCGGGATCGCCCTGTTCGAGCCGGCGGGCCGGGTGCTGGTCGGCGTGCTGGAACTGGTGGCCGCGTTCTTTCTCCTTTGGCCTTTTACGCGCCGCTTCGGGGCGGTGATCGCTTTCCTGATTCTCGCGGGCGCGGTCGGCTTCCACCTGTCGCCCTGGCTCGGCTGGGAAGTTGCCACGTCGATGGAGCCCGGCGCTCCGACCGATGGCGGCGGCCTGTTCAGTCTCGCCATCGCTTGTCTCGTCGGCGCGCTGCTCATCATCATGATCCATCCGGGCCGGGCGAAGAACTAAGCCGCGTTTATCGGCCACTCTCCGAACGGCTTGATTGTGGTCGCGCGGCGGGAAGGCTCCGTGCTGGCAGGCCGGGGTGGGGAAAGGCTTCGGGCCATGAGAGCCTGCGGCGAACGCTCATCTCCGCGCTGGATTTAATGACAACCTGGCCGTCGCACCGGTGGCCGATGCCTGTCGTCCATTGCCTGCCTCCGGTATCTCCCGCCGGTGTGTGTCGCTGATTTGCGCCGCTGTTGGCGGGCCAGGCACTCTTGGCGCTGAGCGGTCGGCCATGAACGACAGGCGCGGCGGTGTCGGCGGAGGAACGCCGTTCAGGGAGATGGAGGGCTGGTTGGTCACGGCGCCAAGGGCGACGGACGACCGAGGCGGCTGGAAAGCTGACGCCTTGCACATGTGGTCAGCTCAACACCCGGCATTTGCAAGACCTTAACGGGTCAGCGTCATTATGCTCACTCAAAGTGGAGCCATTCATGATCGAAACGCCGGCAACAATTGCGCCTCCGAAGATCGGCCGGGCTCGCAAGGCGCTGTTTCGCCGCTTGATCGACGTGGCCGCGCTTCCAAGCTCGCAGATCTCCGTGCCGGATCGTTCGATGGTGGGCGATGTGCTGCTGGAAATGTTGTTCGAGGCCAGCGACGCTGATCGCAAGCTGTGCGCGCGTCGATTGTCGGCGAGCGCGGACGCTCCGCGTCGCCTGCTGCGATACCTCGCGCAGTGCAATTATGAAGTGGCCGAACCGCTGCTGCTGCACAGCGATGCTTTCGATGCGACCGACCTGGCCGAGATCGTCCAACTGGGCGGGCCGGAACACAGGCTGGCGATCGCCGAGCGGCGCAGCCTGCCGATCGGGGCAACGGACGCGCTGGCCAGCGTCGGGGAGCCGCACGTGCTTCGCCTCGCGCTGCGCAATGCGACGGCCAAATTCTCCGAGCAGGCCATGGACATTCTCGTCGAACGATCGCGCGAATTCGAGGAACTGACGACGCTTCTGGCGCGCCGCCCGGAAATCCGACCGGCGCAGGCAATGGCGATGTTCTGGTGGTCGGACGGCAATACGCGGCGCGAGATATTGTTGCGTCAGGCCTCCGAGCGCACGCAGATGATCGCCCAGTGCAGCGACGTCTTCCCGATTGCCGCCGAGGAAAAATGGGCCGACCCGCTGACCCGCAAGACGCTGCAACTGGTCGAACGCCGCCAGCGCAACCGGGCCGCGACGCAGCGCAGCCCGTTCGACAGCCTTGAGCAGGCCATCAGCGTTGCGGCGCTGGAGGGGATGACCCCGATCATCGCGCAGGAGATCGGCTATCTCGCCGGGATCAAGCCGGTGACGGTGGCGAAAATCCTCTCGGACGCGGGCGGGGAAGGGCTGGCGGTGCTGTGCAAGGCCACCGGAATGCGCATCGACATGCTGGAAACGCTGTGGACGGCACTGCGACGCCCGCTGACCGATGATTCGGGCAGTCCTTCGGTCGGGTGGACGCGGGTGTCGGCGCTCTACGGCCTTTTGTCGCTGGCGCGCGCGCAGACGACGCTGCGTTACTGGAACTGGTCGATGTCGACCTCCTTCTCGCCGCAGGGCGGTCTCCTGAAGGCACCGGGCGACGACGACGACAAGGGCAGTTTCTCCACATCGCAACGCACCGCACGGCTGGTCTTCCGATAGGCTCCCGAGGCAGACAGGCTCGACCGGATTGACGCGGACCGGCTCGAAAGCGGCGGCGCCATGGGCAACTACAGCCCCACGATCGCGAAGTCGGGTCCACCTTGCCAGACAAGCTTCCAACTCGCGCCGGGGCGGACATTCTGGATGATCGCCGGATCGAAGGCGACAAAGCACTGCCCGCCCGGATGGCGCACGGACGGATAGATCAACCCGCGATGCCCCTCTGCCCGCAGGTCCGCCGCGAGGCGCTGGCCGGCCGGGTATCCGCGCTCCGGATCCGCGTCGAGTGCGGGATGCGTTTCGCCGTGAATGTCCGGAAAATCGCCGATGAAATCCGCCAGCAATTCCACGTAGCGCGCCTCGCCTTCGAAGCGGCCGATGAAGCCCAACTCGCGCGTCCGGTGAAATCCGACCTCCTGCGCGCTCGTCAGAGTGTCCCATGCGCAGTACCATGCGCCGCGCGCGCCGGTGTTGAAACGGTTGCCCGAAGCACGGGTGTAGGCGAAGGCCGCGTTGATGTGGCTCTGCCCGTAGAGGGCCAGGTCATGCGACCGCCGTGCAAAGGCCAGCTCGCGGCGGTCCAGCGCGGAACTGCCCTCGCGCTCTGCGATCAGACGGGCGCTCGTCTCGCCTTCGATCTCGGCGAGGATGGCGGCCTCCGCGTCGGTGTCGACGAGACCGCGCAGGACTGGCGGCATGTGGCGGGTTTCGGAAATCAACCGGACAAGGGCGCGGTGATTGACGGACGTGATCCTCACACACCGCCTCTGAGCGCATCCATGTATCCCCGCACGCGCATGATCTTGGGCAGCCCGCCGGCAATCATCGCGTCAACGGGGCGCGAACCGTCGAACGCCGGTCCCCGGTTCGGCAATTTCACCCACTCTCGGGAAATCGGCTGGTCAAAGTAAAGCTCCAACGATTTGTAGAGGCCGATGAGCGCGCTGAGGCGAAGCATCTGGTCCCGCGTCAGATCGCCCGCAAAACCGGGCTTTCTGGCCCGCTTCCAGGTCGATTCCGACATATCCGCCAGCGCCGCAGCCTCTCGCAGTGTGAGCGACCATGCGACAGCGATCTGCGCGAAAGCCTTGAGCGCGACCCCCTGCCGGTCGGCGGCGTCACGCTTCAGAACGAGATTTTCCATTTTTGGGCGCTCCTGCATCTTCCGGGTGAGAGGATAAGTCCATATGGCACGGATTTCAAGTCTATATGGCCGTCATGGCGGCTTGCCCGGAGGGTGAGGCGCGATGGGGGTGCGTATCCCGGTTGGGGAAGTTCCTGTGTGTGGCAGGTCGTTACGGTCTGGACAGGTCGGGGCTAAGCCCGCTAGTCATGCGCTGGTCTCGGCGCGCGCCGGGGAGAAGCGTAACGATACGGAGCGGCTGAGGTGATTTACGCTTTCGGACTTGCGGCAGCGCTGGCGACGATCTGGATCGGGCTGTCGGGCGTGTTCAAGCCGCTGCTGCTCGGGCTGGGGGTCGTCTCGATCCTGGTGGTTCTGCTCCTGTCGGCGCGGATGAAGCTGCTCGACCGCACGGCCGTGCCCTACTTCAATCTGCCGAGTTTCCTGATTTACTGGGTCTGGCTGATCGGGGAGATCGCCAAGGCGAACGTGCAGGTGATTCGCGCCTGCCTGAAGCCCGAACTCGACATCGCCCCGGCGCTGGTGAAGGTGAAGACGCGCTGCCGTTCGGAAATGGCCAAGACGCTGTTTGCAAACTCGATCACGCTGACCCCGGGCACGGTGTCGGTGGAACTGGAAGGCGACAAGATCCTCGTGCATGCGCTCTATGAAGACAGCGCCGGACCCGATGCGTTCGAGGAAATGGACAAGCGCTCCACACGAGCCGCCGAGGGCCGGACCGCCATCGCCGAAGCCAAGGGAGCGCGCGGATGAACCTTCTGGTTGTCGCCGTCGTGGCACTGGTCGTGTCGCTGACGCTGCTGCTCGTGCGCACGCTGATGGGGCCGACGCTCTATGACCGCGTGCTGGCGCTGAACGCGTTCGGCACCAAGACGGTTTTGATCCTTGCATTGATCGGATTCCTGGTGGGGCGGCCAGACTTCCTTGATATTGCGATACTTTATGCCCTCATCAACTTTGTTTCGACCATCGCCATCCTGAAATTCTTCCGCTATCGCTCCTTCCAGGTCGGGCTGAGCCGGAAAGTCAGGTCGGGCGGCGAACCGGGAAGGGGAGAGGGCTGATGGCGGATTTCCTTGCAAGCGTCGGGGATGTTTTCGCGCTCGTGCGTCAGCCGCTGGGCGTTGGGCTGTGCATTGCCGGCGCGCTGTTGTGCCTGATCGGCTCGGTCGGGGTGATACGGTTTCCGGATTTCTACACGCGGCTCCATGCCGCCTCCATCACCGACACGGCCGGTGCGAGCGTGCTTCTGGTCGGCATGGCCTTCGTGTCGCCAACCGGCTGGGTGGTGCTGAAGCTGGTCTTCATCTGGCTGTTTTTGTTCATGACCGGGCCGACATCCTCGCATGCTGTCGCCAATGCGGCGTATCTGGCGGGTCTGGCCCCAAAAACGGGGCGACGCGGTGATCTCACCGATGACGAGGGAGGCTGGTCTTGAGCGATCCGGTTGCCATTGAGATTGCAGTGTTCAACGTCATCCTGCTGGCCATGCTGTTTGTGGTCGGCGCGGCGGTGGCGCGGCTGCGCAGCCTTTTCGCCATCGTGATGCTGACGGGCGCCTATTCGCTGCTGTCGGCGATGTGGTTTGTGACGCTGGACGCGGTCGACGTCGCATTTACCGAGGCGGCTGTGGGCGCGGGCGTGTCGACGGTGCTGATGCTGGGGGCCATGCTGCTCACCTCGCGCACAGCGAAGGCGGACCGACGCTGGGCCAGGATCGGGCCGCTGGCGGTGGTGCTGGTGACGGGATCGGTGCTGATCTACGCGACGACGGACATGCCGGCGTTCGGCGATCCGTTCTCCCCGGCCAATTCCTATGTCGGCGCCGATTATCTGGTGATGACCGCGGCCGATATCGACATTCCGAACATCGTGACTGCCGTGCTGTCGAGCTATCGCGGTTTCGATACGCTGGGCGAGACGGGGGTGGTCTTCATGGCGGGCATCGCGGTGGCGCTGCTGCTTGGCTTCGGGGAACGCTCGCTCTCGGCCAACCGCGCGCGCGGCGAGACGGCGCCGGTCAGGACCGAGACGAAAGCCGACAAGAGCGACCATCATGTTGTGCTGCGTGTGGTCTCGCGCATCCTGATCCCGGTGATCGGCATTTACGCCCTGTATGTGCATTTCCACGGCGAACTGTCAGCGGGCGGAGGGTTTCAGGCGGGGGTCATCATCTCGGTGGCGGTGGTGCTGTATTCGCTGGTGTTCGGGATTGCAGCGGCGCTGGATGCTGTGCCGGTGGCGTTCGCGCGGGGCCTCGCGGCATTCGGGGTGATCCTCTATGCGGGCGTCGGTTTCTATGCGCTCACGCAGGGCTACAACTTCCTCGACTATGACGCGATCCTCTCCCACGGGGCGGACGCGGCGGGCCATCATGGCGACACCAACACCCATGGCCAGCATATCGGCATTATCCTGATCGAGCTGGGCGTGCTGTTTGCCGTGGCCGGCTCGATCACGACGATCTACTACGCCTTCGCAGGCCGGGCGCCGGAAATTCGGGATGAGGACTGGTAATCATGGATTTCATCCTCGAACGCTACAATTACTGGGCGATCATCGGGCTGATGATGATCGGCCTTTACATCACCTTTCAGTCCGGCAACCTCATCAAGCGGCTGACGGGGCTGTCGATCTTCCAGACCTCGGTGTTTCTCTTCTACATCACGCTGGGCAAGGTGACCGGGGGCTCTGCGCCGATCCTGTTCGGGCGCGACCTGAAGCCGCATGGCGGCGAAGCGCCGACGGACGTGGTCGCAGGCGCAGGCGCGGCGCATGACGCGGCGGGCGATGTGGCGGGCGCGGTCTATGGGCCGGTAAACGGGCTTTATGAGACCTATTCCAACCCGCTGCCGCATGTGCTGATCCTGACAGCCATCGTTGTCGGTGTGGCGACACTGGCGCTGGGGCTGTCGCTGATCGTGCGGATCCGGGAAGCCTATGGCACGATCGAGGCAGACGAAGTGGCCGCCATTGACCTCGACACGGCGATTGCAGAGGCGGCGGACCGCGAACAGACCGAGGCGGCGGCATGATCGACACCATTGGCAACATGGCGCCCGCGTGGCTGCAGGCGCATGCGGCTGCGCTTCTCGTCGCGGTGCCGCTGATCTGCGCGGCGATCAACACCTTCCTCAATTCCGGCCGGCTGAGCTGGCTCGTGGTGATGGCGGTGGCGGCGTTCTCGTTCGTCTGCTCGCTGGTGCTGTTGTGGCAGGTGCAGGACGGCGAGGTCGTGCGCTATGCGCTCGGCGGATTTGCGCCGCCGCACGGGATCGAGTTCCGCATCGATTCGCTGAACGCGATGTTCCTGCTGCTGGTGACGGGCTTTGGCCTCGTGGCGGCGGTGTGTTCCTGGCCGACGATCAAGGCCGAGATCAACCCGGCCAAGCACAGCCTGTTCTATTCGGCCTATCTGGTCTGCCTGACCGGGCTTGCCGGCGTGGCGATCACCAATGACGCGTTCAACCTGTTCGTCTTCCTGGAGATTTCCTCGATCGCGACGTATGTGCTGGTGGCGATCGGCGCGCGGCGGGACAGGCGGGCCCTGCCGGCGGCTTTCAATTACCTCATCATGGGCACGATCGGGGCGACGTTCTTCGTGATCGGCGTCGGCTTCCTCTATGCGGCCACCGGCACGCTGAACATGAGCGACATGGCCCGCCTCATCCCGCAGAGCGAGAGCCCGCGCGCGGTGCAGGCGGGGCTGTCCTTCATCGTTGTCGGCCTCGGCCTGAAGCTGGCCATGTGGCCGCTGCACAGCTGGCTGCCGAACGCCTACGCCTATGCGCCGAGCTTTGTGACGATCTTCCTGTCGGCGACGGCGACGAAGGTGGCGCTTTATGCCGTGATCCGCTTCCTCACCTATGTCTTCCCGCAGGAAGAGGCGGAGGCGATGCTGTTTGCCTACGTGTTCGCCCCGCTCGGGATTGCGGCCATGGTGGTGTGCTCCTTCCAGGCGGTGTTCCAGACCGATGTGCGACGAACGCTGGCCTATTCCTCGGTGGCGCAGGTCGGATACATGCTTTTGGGCCTGTCGCTGGCGACGCAGACCGGGATTGCGGCCAGCCTGTTGTTCCTGTTCAACCACGCCCTGATGAAGGGCGCGCTGTTCATGGCGCTGGCCGGGGTGGTGCTGCACTTCCAGGGCACGCAGATGCGCGACATGGCCGGGCTGGGCCGGCAGGCCCCGTGGACGATGACGGCATTCGCGATTGCGGCGCTGTCGCTGATCGGCGTGCCGCTGACGGCCGGCTTCCAGTCGAAGTTTGCGCTGCTTTCGGCCGTTCTGGAGCATGGCTGGCCGTGGGCGGCCTTCATCATCGTGGCGACATCGCTGCTGGCGGTCATCTATATGGGGCGGATCGTGGAGGCGGCCTTCTTCCGCGCGCCGGTCAACCCCGACAAGGTGCACAAGGAAGCGCCGCTGGCCCTGCTTGCGCCGCTGTGGCTGCTGGCGATTGCGAACATCTGGATCGGCGTTGATGCGAGTGTCCCGATCGGCCTCGCACAGGCGGCTGCGGAGGCGGCGATCGGCAGCGGTGCGCCTGCGATGATGGGAGGACGCTGATGACGCCTGACATGCTGATCCTCGCGGCGCTGGTCATTCCACTGCTGACGGCGGGGGCGATCATCCTGCTTGGCAAGTTGCCGGACCTGCGCGAGGCGGCGACGCTGATCGGGGCGGTTGCGCTGTTCGCCGTCGTCGTGTTGCTGGTGGTCGACGTGCTGGCGGGCGGGCGGCCGCAACTGGTGCTGTTCGAGGCGCTGCCGGGCC
>JBGSUF010000164.1:0-8031 GCA_041736285.1 Hyphomonadaceae bacterium
TCGCCGGCAAAGGCCGGATCGTCCGCAGGCAGTGCCAGCAAAGCGACATAAGCCACCTGCGCCCTCGCCCGCGCAGCATAAACCGCTGAAATCGCAGCGCGGTCGGCCAGAACCGGATCGCTCTGCGCGGCGGCGGCGGCCAGTTCTGTTTCGGTCTGCGTGGCAAGATCGGTGATCAGCGACAGTGTCGCGGTCCGCGCGGCCATGGCATCGGGCGCAGCAACGGCGCCCCGGCGCACCCGGCCATCATGGCGAATGAGGGCTTCGCGGGCGGCGCGCAGCCGCTCACCCATCAACCCGTCATCGCGCACCGCAAGCAATCGTGAAGCGGTCATCAGATCGGCGTCAGCGACGCCCTCCTGCGGGATCAGCGCCGCGCGCATGGCGAGAAAATCGGAAAGTCCCTGCGACAACCCGGCCTGCCATGCTGGCGCTGCGGTCAGCCGGGCTTCCGGCCGCCAGTCCGCCTTGTCCGCAACCCATCCCGATCCATCAACTTCGCGCGAAATCAGGAGGGTGGCCAGCCCACCGGAGGCAGACGCCCAGTCCGGTCCGGCCCCGGACATGTCAGGCGCGCTGGCATCGACCTGATGCGCCCGGACCGTCATCACCGGATAGGCAGCGAGCGCGGCGATCACCGCTGCTGCAATGACCAGCCGCCGGACGGCCTTTCCGAACGCGCGAAGCCTGAAGCCGAACGCCGAAGGGCCTGCGGGCTTTTCGCGCGGCGGGAGGGTGCGGATGAATGTCACCGCTGACCCCTCCTGAGCGAGATCTGGCGGAAGCCGTTCGGCGAATGGCGGTTCGTCGATGAATTTCATAACGGTCTTCCGCTCGGTCGGCGTTTCACACGGTCTGGCCATCAAAATTCGCCCGATAGGCGACTTTGTTGGACACAGTGGAGCGCGTCCTGCGGGTTAACAAGTGATGAACTGTTAAGAATCCACAGACATCGCCGTCATGAACAGCTTTTAATCATGGGTGACGACTTCGAATTCGACCGGCACGGTGCGTGTGCTCCCATCGACGTCCTCGAAGAC
The DNA here is from genome assembly GCA_041736285.1 of Hyphomonadaceae bacterium. Lineage (GTDB taxonomy): Bacteria > Pseudomonadota > Alphaproteobacteria > Caulobacterales > Hyphomonadaceae > JBGSUF01. Next base: position 1,041 of record JBGSUF010000164.1, read on the forward strand.
GAGCGTGATGGTCAGCCGCTCACCGGCGATAAGGTCAGCATCCGTGAGGCCAAAAACCATCATATGGTCGCCGCCGCGCTTCAGCGCGTGGGTCTGCCCCGCTGCAACCGTGATGTCGTCGACGCGTCGCATGCGCATCTGGCCGTCCGTCATGTCGTGCGTATGAATCTCGATGGTGGCCGAGGTGTCCGATTGCGCGCCGACGAGCTTCAGCCCGTCCGGACCCGCTGTCATCGTCAGGAACGCCGCCGTCACATCGCGTCCGCCAAGCGGCTGGTAGATTACCGCATCCGCAAAACTCTCCGATGTTGCCGACGCCTCGATGACCGGGATCGGCGTTGGAACTGCCGGAGCGGGCACGTCCGCCACTGCCCCGCCATCCACCCCGCCTTGTGGCTGACACGCCGCAAGTGCCACAACCGCCGCGAGGGCGGTCAGCCCCGAAATCGAACGTGTCGTCATGTCAGTCTCCCTTGTCCCGTTCGTCGCCATTTCGCCCGTTTCCGGGCCACAAACTTATCGCCAGAATACCCCGGCCTCAGCCTGCGCGCCAGAAGCCAATTGTCGCACGCACCTCGCCCATGATCGGCGCGGCGATCGCGTGCGCGCGCCTCGCCCCGTCCTTCAGTATACGGTCGATCTCGCCCTTGTCGTCCATCAGTTCGCGCATCCTGGCGGTGATTGGCGACAGTTTCGCCACCGCCAGATCGGCCAGTGCCGGCTTGAACGCGCCAAACCCCTTGCCGCCAAACTCGGCCAGAACCTGCGCCTTTGTCTGATCGGACAGCGCAGCATAGATGCCGACAAGATTGTCCACCTCGGGCCGGTCCTTCAGCCCGGCCACCTCTCCCGGCATGTCGCCAAGCAGGTCGGTCTTTGACTTCTTGATCTTCTTTGCGATGGTGTCGGCGTCGTCGATCAGGTTGATGCGTGAAAGGTCTGAAGGGTCGGACTTGGACATCTTCTTTGTCCCGTCCTTCAGGCTCATGATGCGCGCGCCCGGCCCCTGTATCAGCGGTTCGGGCAGCGGAAAGAAGCCCGGCACGCCATAGTCGCGGTTGAACCGGTCTGCGATGTCGCGTGACAGTTCCAGATGCTGCTTCTGGTCCTCGCCGACAGGAACATGCGTCGCCTTGTAGGCCAGAATGTCGGCCGCCTGCAGCACCGGATAGGTGAACAGGCCGACGGACGCCCGCTCGGCATCCTTGCCGGCCTTGTCCTTGAACTGCGTCATCCGCTCGACCCAGCCCATCCGGGCCGTGCAATTGAAATACCAGGCCAGTTCCGCGTGGGCCGGAACGCCCGATTGCGCGAACACGATCGAGCGCGAGGGGTCGATCCCGGCAGCGATCCAGGCGCAGGCGATCTCGCGCGTCTGGTCGGCCAGTTTGCGCGGGTCCTGCGGCACCGTGATGGCGTGCAGGTCGACCACACAATAGATACACTCGTGGGTTTCCTGCAGGCGCACCCAGTTGATCAGGGCGCCGAGATAATTGCCGAGATGCAGGTCGCCAGAGGGCTGCATGCCCGAAAACACGCGCTGCGGACCGGTATAGACTGCCTCTTCGGCCATTCTTCGCCTCTTTTGGTCTTGCAAGGAACGCCCTGTTACCCGCGCTTGACCGACCTCGCAAGTTCGCCCGGCCTGAGAGCGCCGAACACCAGCGCGCCGATGACATAGCTCACCGCGCCAGCCAGCACGAGCGCGACCACGGCCAGTTCCTTCGACCCCCAAAGCAGCGCCTCGATCTGAGCCCGGAAATGCACCACCGCCAGCACGGCCGCCGCCATCAGGGCCGTCGCCATCAGCACCCGCACAAGGCGCGAGACCAGCAGCGGCCCCGGCACGTAATGACCGCGCGCCCGCAATGTCAGGAACAGCAGCGCCACATTCGTCCACGCCGCAACGCTCGTCGCGATGGCCAGTCCCGGAAAGCCCGGCTTGCCGATCGCCTTCAGCCCCAGGAACAGCCCCGCGCCGAGCACGGTGTTGATGATCACCGAAACGATCGCAAAGCGCATCGGCGTCTTTGAGTCCTCACGCGCGAAGAAAGGCGGCGTCAGCACCTTGATCAGCACGAATGCCGGTATCCCCCAGCCGAAATGCATCAGCGCGCCCGCCGTCATACGGGCATCAAAGCTTGTGTATGCGGCCCGCGTGAAGAAGCCATCGACCAGAAAATACGGCGCAAGTGTGATCGCCGTCGCGGCCGGAAGGGTCAGGGCCATGGCGAGGCCAATGCCCTCGTCGAGCGTCTTGCGGCCGCTGGCGGTGTCCTCATTGCGCGCGGCGCGGGCGAGGCGCGGCAGGATGGCGACGCCGACAGCCACGCCGACAAGCCCGAGCGGCAGCTGATAGAGACGGTCGGCGACGGCCAGCCATGTCTTCGCGCTCGTTTCGAACGAGGCCAGCGCCTGCGAGATCAGGATGTTGATCTGCGTCGCGCTCGCCGCCAGCGCGCCCGGCACGGCGATGGCAATCACCCTGCGGACCGGCTTTGACAGGCGCGGAAGGCCGATATGCAGCTTCACACCCTGCCGCCGCACACCCCAGAACAGCACCAGCACCTGCAAGACGCCGGAGATCGCCACTGTGCTCGATGCGTAAAGCGCCGTCTGGCGCGGGGTGTCGCCAAGGAGCGCGGCAATGATGAGGCAGCCATTCAGGAGGGTCGGCACCCCCGCCGACAGGGCAAACCTGCCGAACGTGTTCAGCACGCCCGACAACAGCGCCGCCATGGCCATGCAGGCGAGGTAGGGCATGGTGATCTGAGTCAGCATGATCGCGAACGGAAAGTTGACCGGATCGTCGGCATAGCCGCCATGCACGACCAGCATGATCAGCGGCATGGCCAGTTGCGCCGCGATGGTGATGAAGGCGGTCACGACGAACAGCGTTGACAGCGTATGTTGCGCCACCCGCCGCGCCTCGTCCTCCCCGTCCGCCTCCAGAGAGCGCGCGAACACCGGCACGAACGCCTGCGCAAACGCCCCTTCGGCGAAGATTCGGCGAAACAGGTTCGGGAACATCAGCGCCGTGTAGAACGCGTCACCGACCGGCCCCGCGCCGATCTTGGCGGTCAGGAGGACATCGCGGACAAAGCCCATCGCGCGGCTGACGAGCGTCAGCCCCGACTGGACCAGCGTGTTTCGCACCAGTGACATGCGCTGGCCCTCCTTGTGGGCGATGCCCTCTAAAAGCTCTGCGCCGACCTTGCCCGGCGAAGCGATCGCGCCGGTGTCTTCGGCGCATCGGGTTCATCGCGCTTCAAGACGGCCATGAGACGTTCTTTCAAGGCCGATTTGGTGGTTTCGTCCAGCCTCTTCTGCCCGTCCGGCCAGCGGACATAGAAGGCATCGAACACCCGTTCGCCATAGCTGCCGACATGGGCCGAGCCGATCGCAAGGCCCGCCGCCGAAATGGTATGCGCAAGTTCATGCAGCAGTCCCGGACGGTCGCGCCCGACAATGTCGATAATGGTGTAGGCCGCCGAAACGCCCGTTTCAAAGCCGACGCTCGGCTCGACGAGGAAGGCCGCCTCGCGCCGGCCGTTCCTGGCGCGCGGCCGTCTGGTCTGCGCTTCGTCAAAGCCGCTGGTGGCCGCCTTCAGCAGCGCCCGCTCCAGCGCCTCTATGCGGTGCGACTCGCCCCCGGCGAACACCCCGCCATTTTCGTCCTGCAGCAGAAAGACGTCGAGGATCCGGCCTGTGTCACCGGTAAAGACCTGCGCCGAGACGATGTTTGCCCCTTGCGCCGTCATCGCGCCGGTCAGGTCGGAAAACAGGTTCATCCGGTCCGGGCAGGACACCAGAACCGCCACGCCCGACCCGTCCGGCCGGCTGCGCGCCCTGACGATATGGGTGCAATCGTCCAGCGCCTTCAGCACCTTGCCATGCCAGGCCAGTTCCTCGGCCTCAAAGCCCGCCCAGTACGCCGCCTCCAGCGCTTCATGCGTTTCGGTCAGCCCGGAGAGTTCGGCCCGGATGGTCTCCCGCCGGGTATCGGCCCGCTGGGCGATATCTGTCACGACGTCGATCTCGCTGGTCCGGCCCCCGCGAAGGGCGGCCGCCGTGTTGTGATAAAGCTCCGCCAGCAACTGGCCCTTCCAGCCATTCCACACCCCCGGCCCGACGGCGAAGATGTCTGCAACCGTCAGCACGTAAAGCTGGCGAAGACGCTCGGGCGAGCCGCAGAGATTGGCAAACTGCGCAACCGTGCGCGGATCGGAAATGTCCCGCTTCTGCGCGGTTTCGCTCATTTCGAGGTGATGCCCGACCAGCCAGGCGATCTCCTCGCCCTCCGCTTCACTCAGCCCGAGCCTGCGGGCCGCCGTCTTTGCCGTCTGCGCGCCTTCGATCTGCTGGTCGCCGCGGCCCTTGCCGGTATCGTGCAGCAGCATGGCCAGATACAGCGCCCTGCGCCCGTTGATCGAGCCGAACACACGATGCGGAAGGTCGTGGCCCTTGAAACGCCCGTGCTCGATATCTGAAATGGCTTCCACCGCGCGCAGCGTGTGCTCGTCGACGGTGTAGTGATGGTACATGTTGAACTGTGTCTGCGCCACGATCCGCCCGAATTCCGGCAGGAACCGCCCCAGAACGCCGGCCTCGTTCATCAGCTTCAGCGTCCCGGCCGGATCGCGCGGCGATGTCGCCACCTCCAGGAACAGGCCGCGGGCGGTATCATCCGTGCGCACGGCGGCGTCGATCCGTCGCAGGTTGCGAACGGCCTGGTTGAGCGCGAACGGGTGCACGTCCAGCCCCTCTTTGTCGGCGAGCACGAACATCCGCAGCATCTGGGCCGGGTCGCGCGCAAATTCCTCGCCCGACTGAATGGAGATGCGACCCGTGTCGATGACGAAGCCGGCCTGCGCCATCGCCTTTTCGGTCTGCATGCCGAACATTCTCAGCAGCCGGCCGCCGGCCCGCTTCTTGTGATCGGCCTCCAGACGCGCCGACAGGATGCGCGTCAGCGCGCCGACCTCCCGCGCGACAAGGAAATACCGCTTCATGAAGCGCTCGACGCCCAGCCTCTGCCCGCGATCGACATAGCCGAAACGCTCGGCCAGTTCCGGCTGCAGGTCAAACGACAGCCTGTCCTCTTCCCGGCCGGTCATGAAATGCACCTGGCAGCGCACCGACCACAGGAAACGCGCCGCGCGCATGAAGGCGCGCCGCTCCGGCGGCTCGATGAAGCCGGTGCTCATCACCTCTTCCAGCGTTTCGCCGCCATAAACATGCTTGAGGATCCAAAACAGCGTCTGAAGGTCGCGCAGGCCGCCCTTGCCGTCCTTCAGGTTCGGCTCGACGACATAGCGCGTGGAGCCCATGCGGGCGTGGCGGGCCTCGCGTTCGGCCAGCTTGGCGGCAATGAATTCCGCGTCGCGTCCCTTCACGGCCTCGCGGGCGAAGCGCTGCTTCATGTCGTCGGCGAGCGCGGCGTCTCCGAAAAGGAAGCGCGCGTCCAGCATCGAGGTCTTGATCGTGACATCTTCCCGCGCAAGCTTCACGCAGTCCTCGGCCGTCCGGAAGGCATGGCCGACCGTCAGCCCCATGTCCCAGAGCATGTAGAGCATGTATTCGATGATGCTTTCGGCCCACGCGGTCTGCTTGTATGGCCGGACGAACAACAGGTCGATGTCGGAGGATGGCGCCAGCACGCCGCGTCCGTATCCGCCGGTTGCGAGCACGGCCAGACGTTCGCCCTCCGTGGGGTTGCGCGCGCGAAACACGTGGGTGGAGGTGAAGTCGAACAGGGCGGCGAGAATCCCGTCCTGTACGGCCGCCATCAGGCGCGCCGTGTCCAGACCGTCAGCCCCCCCGTCCAGACGCTCCTGCGCGATCATGCGGCCACGGAAGAGCGCTTGATGGAGCGCGTCGAGCGCCGCCTTCCGCGTCTCCGCCTCATTGCCGATATGGTCGAGCGCCGCAGCGGTCAGACGCACACGCAGCGCCCGCCCGTCAACAATATCGTCGATTTTCCAGGGCCGGGGCCGTGTATCCCATTTCGGTCGGGGCGAGGGTTTCGGGGCGTGTTGGGGCTGGGCGTTGTTCATGACAGCTTTCTAGCCCGCCGCGCGCATTCACGCGAGGGGTCGCTTTGATATGGCTGCAGCCCGGCTCTCTCCATCATGCCTCGTCCTTCAGTCGATAGATCAGTTCCAGCGCTTCTTTCGGTGACATCGCGTCCGGATTGACCGCGTCCAGCATCAGCCTCAGCCGGTCCGGCCTTTCCGCTTCGGCCTGCGCTTCGGCCTCTGCCTCGCTGGCCGCCCCGGCCGCGGCAAACAGCGGCAGTGCGTCGGCGGTCGCCGGATCGGCCTCCAGCCGCTTCAGCACCTGCTCGGCCCGCTTGACGGCGCTCCTCGGCAACCCGGCAAGCTTGGCGACCTGTACCCCATAGGAGCGATCAGCCGCCCCCTCGCGCACCTCGTGCAGGAAAACAAGATCGCCTTTCCACTCCTGCGCCCGCAGGCTGGCATTCCCGGCGTGTGGCAGGTCGCCGGCCAGCGCCGTCAGCTCATGATAATGCGTGGCAAACAGCGCCCGGCAGCGGTTGACGTTGTGCAGGTGCTCGACGCACGCCCATGCGATCGCAAGGCCGTCCCACGTCGCTGTGCCGCGTCCGACCTCATCGAGGATGACGAAGGCACCCGGCCCAGCCCGGTTCAGAATAGCGGCTGTCTCGATCATCTCCACCATGAAGGTCGAGCGCCCCCGCGACAGGTCATCGGACGCGCCGACACGGCTGAAGATGCGGTCGACCAGCCCGAGCCGGAACCGCCGCGCCGGAACATGGCATCCCGCCTGCGCCAGAATGATCGCCAGCGCGCACTGGCGCAAATAGGTCGATTTCCCGGCCATGTTCGGCCCGGTGATCACGGTCAGGCGCGGCCCTGCATCGCCGTCGCCGTCAAGGCGCACCGCATTGGCGGTGAACCCCTTGCCCTCCCGGCGCAGGGCGGCCTCGACAACCGGATGGCGCAGCCCC
>JBGSUF010000180.1:0-34547 GCA_041736285.1 Hyphomonadaceae bacterium
CATCCCCGTCGGCCTGCCAAGCGACCTCCTGGCGCGTCGGCCAGACATCCGCGCCGCCGAGCGCCGCCTCGCCGCAGCCAGCGAGCAGATCGGCATCGAAATGACCGACCTGTTGCCGAGTTTCAGCCTGACAGGGTCTGCCGGAACCAGTGCTGCCAATCTCGAAGACCTGCTGGACGCCTCCAGCCAGGCATGGTCGGTCGGCGGCCTCGCCCGCTGGCCGATCTTTGACGGTGGCGCCCAAAGGGCCGACATCCGCATTGCGCAGGCCCGCTTCGGCGCCGCCGGTGCCGACTATGACGCTGTCGTGCTCGGCGCTTTGTCAGAAGTGGAAACGGCCCTTGCAAACTATGTCTACACCGCCCGGGAAGTTGACGGGTTGCGCCGCGCCCGTTCCGACCGGGAACGCGCCTATGAGCTGGCCCTTCTGCGCTATCGCACCAGCAATGACGCCCTTTTTCCAGCCCTCGACGCCGGCCTGCGCCTGACCGGGCTCAACGCCGAGATCGCCCGCCGCGAACAAGGGCTCCTCATCGCCGAGATCAACGTCTATCGTGCCCTCGGCGGCGGCTGGCAAGCGTTTGAAACCGCAGCAGAGAAGGTGTCCCAACCATGATTCCCGAAACCGCCTTTCCGCTGCTCGCCGAACTGGACGCCAACAACAACAAGGCCTGGTTCGATGATCACCGCCAGGACATCAAGGACGACGTGCAGCTGCCCTTTCAGGCGGTGCTCGAAGCCATCACAGAGGCCCTCGCGGACACACAGACGCCCTTCAAAGGCGGCGGCCAGACCATGTTCCGCATGAACCGCGACGTGCGCTTTTCCAAGGACAAAGCGCCCTACAATCCGCAGGTGAGCGGCGTTCTCACCCGCACCGGCACCAAGTCCGAAATGGCAGGCCTGACCTATCTGTGCATGGACCGTTCCGGCGGCTTCATGGCGAGCGGCTTCTACAATCTGAGCCCGGCAGACCTTGGTCCCATCCGGGACCGGATCGTCGAAAAGCCCGGCATGTTTGCCGACATCGTCTCCGGGCTGGCGGGCGCGGGATATGAGTTCATGCGTGAAGGCGCGCTGAAATCCATGCCGCGCGGCTATAGCCAGCACGCCGACGCGCCTTTTGCCGAATACCTTAAGCTTAAATCCTTCATCGTCCGCCGCGATCTCACGCCGCGCGACTGGACAACGGGAGAAGTGGTCCAACGCGCCGCCCACCTCACCACAAGCTGCGCCGCCCTCATATCCTTCGGCACGTTCTGAACAAACCCTGCCCCCTCCCCCTCCCGCACGCGGCCGACGACAAGATGCGTACGGATGTTTTCGCACGGACAAAGAGCGGAATAAGTGACGCAAGGCCGCATCATCCGGAAACGGGTGGACCCGGCCGGCCGACACGCCGGAAGCCTCAACGCGCCCTGAAGGCTGCGCGGCTTTCTGGAGCATCAGAGATCACCTGATCGGCGCGCTGACGATCATCGCGGCGCACGCCGCAGAAGTGCCTCAACGCTCGGGCGTTTTCCAATCCGTCGGGGGAACATCTCGCCGTCGAAGGCGCAAGGCGAGACCGACGCTTGTGCCTACAGAAATGGCGATGGTCAGGTCTGAAAGCACTGTGAGCGCCAATGTCAGCCCAAAGAGCGCAAGATCGGATCGCCGCATTGACAGCCTTTCCCGCCAGCGATGCGGCTCACTCATATTCCAGGCCGTCAGGATCAGAAGCGCTGCGAGCGCTGGCATGGCAAGCTGACCGACGAGCGGCGCGGCGACGAAAACCAGACCCAGAATAACGAGCGCATGGGTCAACCCGGCAATCGGTGTGCGCCCGCCTGCACGGACATTCGTGGCGGTTCTCGCAATCGCGCCGGTTGCCGGAAGCCCGCCGAAAAGCGCCGAAGCCAGGTTTGCCGCCCCTTGCGCGACCATCTCCGCATTCGGCCTGTGGTGCCCCCCGGTCATCCTGTCGGCGACAACGGCCGACAGAAGGGACTCGATCCCCGCCAGGAACGCGATGACGAGCGCTGATGGCAGCAGCTCGGCAATGCGCTCAGGGCTGATCTGCGGCAATGACGGCATGGGCAGTCCGCGCGGCAAGGCTCCAAAACGTGACGCGACCGTTTCGACCTCAACCCCGAGATATCCGCTCATCCACACAGCGGCGCCGCTGGTCAGGGCCACCGCGACGATGAGGCCGGGGAAACGCGGCGCCGCGCGACGAAGCCCGACGATCAGTATCCCTGTCACGGTGGCAATCGCGAGTGCAGGCCACGAGACCGTGTCGAGCGCACCGAAAAGGACCGGAAGTTTCCCGGTAAAGTCAGCGGGGACCGTTTCGATAACAAGCCCGAGCGCGTCACTCAGCTGGCTTGTCGCAATGATGATGGCGATGCCAACGGTGAAGCCGTCAACGACCGGCCCCGGCACGTAGGCGATGAGACTGCCCGCCTTCAGGAAGCCCGCCACCAGAAGGATAAGACCAGCCATGAGGGTGGCAAGCAGCAAGCCGTCATAGCCGTGCACCGCGATGATCCCGGCGACAACCACAATGAAGGCGCCGGTCGGGCCGCCGATCTGAACGCGGCTTCCCCCCAGCGCGGAGACCACAAAGCCGGCCACGATGGCGGTCACCAGTCCCTGCGCTGGCGTTGCGCCGGACGCAATCGCGATCGCGATGGACAGCGGCAATGCCACGAGCGCAACCGTCACACCCGCCCAGATATCCGCTATCAGCGAGGCCCGCGTCGTCGTCGCAAGGGTCGTCAGGATTTTCGGTTTCATGGATCAATCGAAGGTTGGAGAAGCGCGCCGCTCTCACATGTCTCTTAACCCATCGGTTCGTGTTGCGGTAGAGCCGGTGGATCGTCGCGCGACCGGAGGCTGTTGTACTTGCCCGGGGCCATTGCAGGTCAAGCCCCGCATTGCTCTGGCTGGCGACCAACGTCATACTGATAGCAATCGACCCTGGGGGAGCGACGCATATGGACCGGTTGAATGTCGGCGGAATGTTTCTGGCTTTGATGCTGGCCGGCGCGCCCGGTGCAATTGCGCAGGCACCGGATCCGATGGCACCGACCCTGCCGCAAACACCGGTCCGGGAACCGGCCCTGCTCGCCTGCCCGCAGACGGTGGTGTCTGACGCCGCGCAAGCCCGCCTTGCCGGGGGCGAAACCGCATGGGCCGAGAAAAGCTATTATCCGCAGGGCTTTATCGGCCCGAGTGCGGTTTGCATTACCCGTACAGACAAGCAAACCGAGACGATCCGGACGACATATAACGAGCTGACGAATATCAACCAGATTCCGATCAGGATCGAGTTTCTGGAGAACGGACTGGCCGTCTATGCCGGGCTCAAGGCGCAGACCCGGGATGAAGTCGCGCCAGACATGCGGTGCTATTCAAGGACGTCGGTCGACTCGCCCTTTTCGTGCACCCTCTATGTTGACGATGGCGGCGGATTTTATGTCAGCCAATTGTTCGATCAGGGCAGCCGGGAGATTACTGTTTCGGTGGATCCTGAAATCGTGTTCGGCCAGACCGTCAGTTATGCGAATAACCTCACTTATTACGATATGAAGTTTGGCATGGACGGCGGCGGCTATCTCAACATGAAGCCCGCAGAGTGTCGTTCGGACGATTGGACCAACCTTGTAACGCAAACCTCATTGGGCTTCGGCGCTGTCGAAAACGGTGCGGTTGCCGTGCAGACCACGCTGTACTTCGCCGGGAGCGAGACGCCGCAGTATAATATCTTCAGCGGCGGCCTGGACATGACCGCCGATGTCGGCCTGCTGGTGCGCACCTACGCGCAGGGTCAGGCGGCCAATGACATTGCGGTGCACCTGATGAACTTTCCGATCGTCAGCGTGGTGTTCAACCGGGCCTGCGAAGAGCCCATGCAAATGGATTTCTCGACCGACCGTCTTCGCCTGATGAGCCAGATCCTGACGCTGATCGGCGGGAAACTGTAGGCCGCGCCAGCCACAGAGGGGTGATACCAGCAAGGTGCAGGCCGGCGCTCATGAGCCGGGGTCAGGGTCCGTCTGGCTGATCGAAGGCCTGATCCGGCCAACGCATTGCCGGCAGGCTTTGATCGAGGCGGAAGCCGAAGCCGTGTCCACCGCGCTCATAGATGTGCACAGCCTTCAGCCGGCCAACAGTGCGGAGCGCCGCAGCGAGGTCCAGCGTGTTTTCAACCGGCACGGACACATCATCAACCGCATGGACAAGAACCATAGCGGGTCCATCAGGATTGGGGGCGCTGGACAGATCATAGTCGGTCAGCGCTTGTTCGGACGCATCAGGACCGAGCAGATTTTCGCGTGAGGCCTTGTGAACATGGGGACCGCGCATCCGCACGACTGGATAGATGAGCGCGGCCTGATCCGGCCTTGAAGAAACGTCGCCAAAGCGGTCGCAGAGCAGCCCTGCAAGATGCCCTCCGGCGGAAAACCCGAGCAGGTTGACGCAAACCCCTCGGCCATGACGCGCCCGGATGATCTGCATGGCGCGCCGGGCATCCGCCAATGGCGTGTCCGCGCCCGTTTCCCATTCGGGATGGGGCAAGCGATACTTCAGAACATAGCAGTCATAGCCAAGTCGGCTGAAATAGCGGGCCCCTTCGAAGCCCTCCTTGTCGATGACGACGCGGGCATATCCCCCGCCCGGAATAATCAGAAGGTGTCGGCCGGTCGCGGTTGAAGCGCGGAACAGGCTGAGGGTCGGCCGGGTGATATTCAGGGCTGCCCGGTCGCGCAGGCCGAACGCGTTTGTCCGCTCGATGATTTCTTCGCGAAAGCTGATGCTGGTCGATCCCGGCGCGCCGTCCGGCCAGAGATCGATAACATCGTCCGGTCCCCGTTCGGCGTCCACAAGGAGCGGTCGCCGCGGGCTTAATGGCGCAGAGACACAGCCGCCAAGCGTTGACAGCGCGGCGACCGAAGCAAGCCATTCGCGCCGGTTCAGGTCTACCATGACCTCGGCCTAGAACAGCGCAGGGAGCGCCAGCGAAAGCGCCGGAACGAAGGTAATGATCATGAGCGCCAGCACCAGGGCGCCGTAGAAGGGCCAAATCGTCTTCACGGCGGTTTCGACCGGCACTTTTCCGACGGCCGCACCCACGAACAAGACCGACCCGACCGGCGGCGTGACGAGGCCGATTCCAAGATTGAGCATCATGATGATCCCGAAATGCACCGGGTCGACCCCGACATCCATCGCGACCGGCAACAGGATTGGCGTTGTAATGACGATGAGCGGCGACATGTCCATGAACGTGCCAAGGACCAGCAGGATCACGTTGATGATCAACAGGACAAGGATCGGATTGCTGGTCAGGGATGTGATCATCTCGGCCAGTTGTGCCGGGGCCTGCAAGATCGCAAGCGCATAGCCGAAGGCACTCGCCGCGCCGATGATCAACAACACCATGGCTGTGATCTTGACCGATTGTATTGCCGCCTCGCAGAACCGCGTCCAGCCAAGGGTCCGGTAGACGAGGCCCCCAATGGCAATTGTGTAGATGACCGCGATGGCTGAGGACTCTGTTGCGGTGAAAATACCTGAGAGAATGCCGCCCATGATGATGACGGCAGTCATCAGGCCCGGAACGGCAAACAGGAGCGCCCGCAGGAAAACCTTCCAGCCCGGGAAGTGGCCGCGCGCATATCCGCGTTTGACCGCAACGCGCCAGGCGACCACCATGAGCAGGATCGAGGTCAGAATGCCGGGAACGATCCCGGCGAGAAACAGATCACCAATCGAAACGCCAATTCCCGAGGCTGCAGAATAGATGATCATATTGTGCGAGGGCGGTATCAGAAGGCCGACGACCGCGCCGGTGACTGTGACATTGACCATATAGTCGCCGTCATAGCCGCGCTTCTTCATCAGCGGCATGAGCGTTGACCCCATCGCCGAGGCGCTTGCGATGGCTGAGCCTGAGACCGCCCCAAACAGCGTGGATGCACCCACATTTACGGGTCCGAGCCCGCCGCGCATGCGCCCGAAAGCGCCTTCTGCGATATGGACCAATCGCTCGGCAATGCCTGATCTGTACATCAGATCTCCCGCGAAAATGAAAAACGGTATCGCCATGAGCGTGAACACGCTCATTCCTGCCGCCATGCGCTGGAAAGCGACAATCAACGGCAAGTCCATCACCAGGAAACAGGCGAGCGCCGAGGCCAGAAGCGAGAAGGCAACCGGCACGCCAATGGCGAGACAGACCGCAAGCACCAGAAGAAGAACCGCTAATTCCATCTTGGATCCTCCTCATCCACAACGTCTTCGCCACGTGTCTCTTCCAGCAGGCGCTCGAGCGAGAAAACGACAATCAGCAACCCGGCGAGGGGCAATCCGGCATAGGCCAGACCGCGCGGCAGCCCGAGTGAGGGGATCGTGTGCTGCCATGTGCGCAAGACAAGCTCGCCGCCCCAGATCAGCATGGCCAGACCACAGGCCGCGACGATCAGATCGGAACAGGCTCGCATGATCCGTTTGGTCATCGGACCAACGGCGCTTTCCAGCGCGACGATGCGGATATGAAACCCTTCCCGCACCCCGGCCGCGGCGGCGAGACTGACATACCAGATCATCAACGTTAGTGCCGCCTGCTCTGACCATGACGGACTGGAATGCAGGACATACCGACCGAAAACCTGCCAGCCGACAATCGCGGTCATGGCAATTAGCCCGACAGCTGCGAGTTTCACCAACACGTCTGCCGACCAAAAGGTCAATTTCGCGAGTGTTCGCCTCATTCCGCCGCCTCCATCGCTTTGCCGAGCGCGACCGTGCGGGCGACAAGGTCGTGTTGTTGTTCTGTCTTCACAAACCGCTCCCAGACCGGGGCCATGGCGTCCTGAAACGCGGCAATGTCGTCGATTTCATTGGCTTGCACGCCTGCTGCAAGCAGCCGCTCGCGCGCACCAGACACGCGCTCATCCCAGAGCGTGCGCATGAACGGAACGGAGCGCTTGGCGGCGCTGCGCACCAGCGCCCGATCCGTCTCCTGAAGTTTGTTCCATCGGCTGCGGGACATGACGAGAATTTCCGGCGCCATCACGTGCCGGGTCAGGCTGTAATATGGCGCGGCTTCAAAATGTCGGCCGCTCTCATAGGAGGGCCAGTTATTCTCTGCCCCGTCGATGACACCCTGCACGAGCGATTGATAAACCTCGCCAAGCGCCATCGGTGTGGCGTCGGCACCCAGCGCGCGGATCATCGCCACATAGAGATCGGAGTTCTGAACCCGGATCTTCATGCCGCGCATATCATCGGGGGTCCGGATCGGGCCCTTGGTGTTGTAAAAGCTGCGTTCTCCGGAATCGTAAAAGCACAAGCCGATCAGATTGTGCGGCACGAGCGATTCCAGAATTGCCTCGCCCACCGGACCGTCAACTGTCGCCCGCATATGCGCGGTTGAGCGAAACAGAAAGGGCAAGGACGGGATCGTGGTGACCGGTTCGATCGCATTGAGCGGGGCAAGGTTGACGCGGTTGAGATCCAGCCCGCCAAAGCTGGTAATCTCCAGTGTGTCGCGTTCCGATCCAAGTTGCCCGCCGGAATATATCCGGATATCGAGCCGCCCACCGCTCTCTTCCCGCAGCAGCCGGGCCATGTAATCGACCGCGCGAACCGTGGGGTAATCGGCCGGATGCGTATCGGACGAAAGCAGTGGTCGCGAACCCTGTCCACAGCCCGTCAGGGCGACAAGCCCCGCACCGCCCCCCAGCATCAGGCGCCGATTTATCAACATGGAGACCTCCGCATCTGTGGAGTTTCGAGCGACAGGATATGCGCGTACGCCGTGGCGAGCGCCCTGGTGAAACCGTCATCGGCAATCAGGGCCGCAGGGAAGACCTCATCAATCGCCAACATGATGCCAAGGTCATGTTCGGCTTCGTCCTGAACGCCTGTAACCAGTCCGGACAGCCTTGCCGCCAGCGGGTCAACGAGCGGTTGGCCGCTGCGTACTTGCCGGATAACGAAGCGCCACCACGCAGCAAGACCGAGGCAAAGCCGGTCCACCGGCCGCCCGGCTTCAAGATTGTTCATAACCGTGGCGACCAGACGGATGGGCAGTTTCTGTGAGCCGTCCCATGCAATTTGCGACAGCTGATGCGCCATCGCCAAATTGGCAAAGCGCTTGAGGAGCGCATCGATGTAAGTTTGCAGGTCAAGGCCGGGGACAGGACTCAGGCTCGCGGCGATCTCATCTGTCATCATCGCGCGCAACTGCGCCGTCAATTCGCCATCCCTCATCGCTTCGGCAACCGTGGCATAGCCCTTGGCAAGCCCGTAATAGGCGATGGTCGAGTGTGCGCCGTTGAGCAGCCGAAGCTTTGCCTGCTCATACCCGTGGACGTCATGGGTGAAGACCGCCCCGACACGATCGAGGGGCGGCATGCGCGCATCATCGCCAACGCTCTCAATCACCCAATCGGCAAATGCTTCGCGCTGAACGGGCCAGGCATCGTGAAGTTTCGTCAGGCCGCTTGCGATCTGCCGGATCCTGTCCGTCGTTGCGGGCGTGATTGAATCGACCATGCTGGACGGGAACCGGGCGTTCGCGGAAATCCAGTCCGCGAGGTCTGTCGACTGATGCGCGGCCAGCGCCAGAACCGAAGCTTGCAGCTTTGCGCCGTTCGCAGGCAGATTGTCACAGGAGAGGATGATTGGCGCCCCCTGCCCGCTTTGCCGCCTCAAGGACAGAAGGTGCACCAGCCAGCCGATCGCACTCGTCGGCGTCCGGGGCGACTGCACGTCGGCGCGGATATCAGGATGATCCATGTCGAGCGCGCCGCTGGCGGTCTGACAATACCCTTTCTCCGTCACGGTCAGCGTCACCAATCGCAAGTCTGGCTCGCACAGAACCGAAACGAGATCAGCATCGGTGACATCAATGACCTCAATCAGAGCGCCGATGATGCGGGCCGCAACGGTCTCGTCGAGCGTGACCAGTGTGTACAGCCCATCCTGCGGGCTAAGTGCGCGGGGCACATCACCGGACCGCAAAGACAGGCCGACGATACCCCAGACCGGCTCCAGGGCGTTCAGCCGGTCGATATAATCCGCCTGATGCGCCCGGAAGAAGGCGCCCGGACCGATATGCAGAATCCGGCGCTGCAGACACCCACGATCATAGCGCGGCGCAAGGGCTGGCGTCCCAAGCAGGCTTGCGTCATTCAGCGGGGCATAACAGGTGGCGGGCGTCATAGAGTCACCCCGGTTTTCCAGATCGCGATCGAGCGCTCGCCATTTATCTCATTGCGCGTCGGCTTGCCGGACGCAATTTCCAGCAACAAGCGCAGCAACGCAGCATCGAGATCGGACGTATCATCGGCTTCGATCAGCGGGCCCGCATCAAAGTCAATCCAGCCCGGCTTGCGGGTTGCCAGATCGCTATTGGATGCAATCTTGACCGTCGGCACCGGGAAGCCGAGCGGCGTGCCCCGCCCTGTCGTGAACAGAATCAGCGTTGCCCCCGCGGCCGCCAGCGCAGTGCTGGAAACGGCATCATTGCCGGGCGCTTGCAACAGGGTGAGGCCGGGCCTGCGGATACGCCCTGCATAGGCGATCACGTCCATGAGCGTCGCCTGACCGGCCTTTTGCACGGCACCAAGCGATTTCTCTTCGAGCGTGGTGATCCCGCCTGCCTTGTTTCCCGGCGACGGATTTTCGTGAACCGCCTGTCCATGCGCCCGGAAATAGGCCTTGAACCCGTCCACGGCGGCGACGAGATCGTCAAAAACCTGTCGGGAGTCAGCACGCTGCATCAGCAGGTGTTCGGCCCCGAAAATCTCCGGTATCTCGCTGAGAATGGTGCTGCCACCCGCAGCCACAATCGCGTCGGTCATGCGCCCCAGCGCCGGATTGGCCGTCAGGCCGCTCATCGCATCAGAGCCCCCACATTTCAGCCCGATGACGAGGTCTGAAACCGGACAGACGGTTCGTTGAACTTGCCGCGCGTCCTGCGCCAAAGTCGCAACGGCATCGAGACAGGCCTGAACTTCGTCCGCACTGGTTTGCGCGATGACATTGATGACCTTCGCCCGATCCCCCTCGTCCAGCGTGGCGAGAAGCTCCGCCGCCTGATTGTTTTCACAGCCAAGACCGACAAGAACGACCCCCGCCGCATTCGGATTGCCGATCAGTCCAGCCAGCAGTCCGCGCGTCGCTGCCAAGTCATCGCCAAGCTGTGAGCAGCCAAAAGCGTGCGGCAGTGCGACAATCGCCTCCAGATTTGCGCCAACCAAATTCTGTGTGCGGCGAGCCACGGTCTCACAGAGATTGGCCACGCATCCAACCGTCGGGATGAGCCAGATCTCGTTGCGCGTCCCGACCCGGCCATCGGCTCGCCGGTAACCCATGAAAGTCAGGCCGTCCGCACGTCCGGCCGGCGCCGGGCGCGGCTTTGGATCATAACGATAGCAAAGGTCATCGCGCAGCCGCGTTTTCAGGTTGTGACTATGAACATGCTCGCCCGTAGCAATCGGCGTGCTCGCCTCACCGATAATTTCGCCGAAACGGATGACCGCCTCTCCCATCGCGTGATCGCGCAGAGCGAGTTTATGCAGGCGCGGGACGTCGGTCTGGCAGGTCAGAGTCTGGCCGTGCAGGTTCAGGACTTCACCGGCTGTGAGGTCACGCAGCGCCACGGCCACGCTGTCGCGAGCATCGACCCGGAACAATGCCGCGCGCTCCAGGCGACTGTTTTCGATCACGGCCGTGTCCAAGCCTTTCTCCCTTATCCTGCCATCTTGTGCGGCAGTTATCGCGATTTCGTGTTGCAATGGTAACCGGTGTCATAGTAAACTCAAGTCCTATTTCATCATCCCGGCTAAAAACCTCATTCGGAGTATCCATGGCCGACGGCACGCACACCGCTCCCTTGCTCCACGAAGACCGGTTGTTTCCGGTCGATCCAGGCACACGCTCGATTGCCCGACGGCTTTATGAGGCCGTCAAAGATCTGCCGATCATAAGTCCACACGGGCATACCGATCCGGAATGGTTCGCCGTGAACGCACCTTTCGGCAATCCAACCGAGCTTCTGCTTGCACCCGATCATTACCTGTATCGGATGCTCTACAGTCAGGGCATCGCTCTGGAGGCGCTCGGCGTACCCAGCCGCACAGGCTTACCGGACACCGACCCGCGTGAGGCCTGGCGCACGCTCGCAGCCAACATGCATCTTTTCCGCGGCACGCCGTCCCAACTATGGCTGAACCATGTGCTCAGCGACGTCTTCGGCCTCACCGATCGCCTGTGCGCAGACACCGCGGATGATCATTACGACGCCATTGATTCCGCCCTGAAGACTCCCGCATTTCGTCCACGGGCGCTGTTCGAGCGGTTCAATATCGAAGTCATTGCGACAACGGAGGGAGCGACCGACACGCTGGCCCATCATCAGGCCATTCTCGCGTCCGGCTGGAGCGGCCGTGTCGTATCCGCCTATCGTCCGGACGCCGTTGTCGATCCCGAGCATGAACAGTTTCAGACCGCCCTTGATATGTTTGCACAGATAACGGGCGAACAGACCCGCGACTGGAAGGGCTATCTCGACGCGCATCGCAGGCGCCGGGAGGATTTCAAAGCCGTCGGCACCACCTCGTCCGATCACGGCCATATTTCAGCGGCGACCGCGGACCTCGAACCCGCTGACGCCGCTGCCTTGTTCGCACGTGTGATCGCGGGCAAGGCCGACGCCGCCGAAGCGGAGCTTTTCCGCGCCCAGATGCTGACGGAAATGGCGCGGATGAGCCTTGAGGACGGGTTGGTGATGCAGATCCATCCCGGTTCTCGGCGCAATCATAATGGCCCGCTCTTTGCCAGCCATGGCCGCGACAAGGGTGCCGACATTCCCGGCCGGACAGATTATGTCGAGGCGCTGCGACCGCTGCTCAACCGGTTTGGCAACGATCCGCGAATGACCATCATCGTCTTCACCCTGGACGAGACCAGTTATGCGCGCGAGTTGGCGCCCCTGGCAGGCCATTACCCCGCGCTCAAGCTCGGACCGGCCTGGTGGTTCCATGACAGCCCGGAGGGCATGCGCCGCTTCCGCGAGCAGACCACAGAGACAGCCGGCTTCTACAATACCGTCGGCTTCAATGACGATACGCGCGCGTTTCTGTCGATTCCGGCGAGGCATGATGTGTCGCGGCGGGTTGATTGCGGTTTCCTGGCGCGGCTGGTGGCAGAACACAGGCTGCACGAAGACGAAGCGCACGACGTTGCCCGCGCGCTCGCCTATGACCTCGCAAAGGCGGCCTACAAGCTCTAGGGGCTAATGCGGCCAGCGTTCAGTCAGGCTTTCGACCTCGCCCGCCTTGACCCGGATTTCCTGCGCCGGCTCTGCAGGCTGGCCTGCAGCGAAAACTTCGTAGATCACAGCGCCATCCGTCTGCACGCTTTCGATGGTGCGCACCGGAATGGCGCCGCCAGAACCGCCGAGTGCCAGAGCCTGCACCGCGGCAGGCACGTCGTCCCAGTCAAGGTCGCGCTGGATTTCGACGATCTGCGGACCTTGCGGGGTCATCAGAATATCGAATTCGATCTCTTCGCCATTCTGTAGCCTGCCCTCGACATCGTAATATGTCCTCCCGTCGCGGTCCTTGCGTTCATGCTCGCCATAGACGAAGCCGGGTCGCTCGGCTGCGATCAGTTCGAGCAATCCGGATGGCAAAGTCGCTTCGGACGGTGACGCCAGACTGGCGCAAGCTGAAAGTCCTGTGAGCGCAATTACGATTATCGACGGACGCATCATGTCCCCCACTGGATGAATGGCACTTTGGCGAAGAGTTGGCGTTCGCGTCCGCGCGGATCATTTTCCTGCCGTGTCACGGCGTCGAACATCATGGTTTGCCGCTCTGGCAGAGTGTGACGGTCCCATTGTGGCAGGCCGGGATGGTTCGGGTCACCATGACGGGCCAGCCGGATAAACGCGGTCGAGAGTTGGTCGGCAACACGCAAGGCGGTCGGTCCGGTACCCGAAGTCGCCCCCGGTTGGTGCAAATTATCGAACGCATGCGCAATATCGATCGTGTGTCCTGCGCCGCGTTCGCGCGCGGCCGCCGGAAGGTCAAACTGATAGACCCAGGTCGGCCCGTTCTGAAGGGCGCGCGCATCCGCTTCCTCGACCTGGCCGCGCCAACTGCGCCCTGCTGTCGTCGCCTTGAACATGATCTCGGTCGGGCTGAGTTCCGGAAACCATTCGCGATAGGCGCTCACCACAGTTTCGGGACGGATATCGCAGCGCAGCTGCCGCGAAAGATAATCCGGCAAGGTCTCCCATGACAGCGCAAAGGCTTCATCGGTCCACAGGAAAGCTTTCGTCTCTTCTTTCGTATTGCCAAGGATCATGGGGATCTGCGCCGATTGGCCGGGTGCGTCAGGCCAGAACGGATGCCGGGTCAGCAGGCGTTCATCCAGAACCGGCCCGAAATAGAGGCCCTGCGCCGGATTGAGCGGATCAGGCGTTTGCAGCGCATCAAGCAGGCGCTCCACCGGCAAGGCGCGCAGGGTCTGCGGCGTGTGTTGTCCGCCAAGCGCCGCAAGATAAGCCTCGGCCCGCGCCGTGCCGTTCAACGGCCCGCAGGCCGTCACTTGTTGACCGCTCATGGTGGCTGCGGAATGAAACAGGCCGTTGGCGGCGGGGGTTGCCATCAGGGTGGCGATCTTCGCACCACCGCCCGACTGGCCAAACAGCATAATCCGCGACGGATCGCCGCCCAGCGCTGCCGCATTGGCTGCAATCCAGTTCAGGGCCAGTATCAGATCCCACTGACCGGCATTGCCGCTGTCTGGAAACTGTCCCGGAAACAACCGGTCGAGATAGAGATAACCCAACGAGTTTAGCCGGTGATTGAGCGTGATCACGACAACATCGCCTTTGGTCGCCAGACGACTGCCATCATAAAGCGCGTCGGAACCAGACCCCGCATGATAGGCGCCGCCATGCAGATAGACCATGATCGGCCGCGCGGCCGCCGGCTCAAGGCCCGGAGTCCAGATATTCAGGAACAGACAGTCCTCGCTGGAGGGCAGGACGCTATTGCGTTGCGGCGCCGAGGCTCCATAGTCACGGGCGTCTGCAACCCCTTCACGGCGGATGGCGGCCATGGGTCGGGCAAAACGGCTGCGAGCCGTGTCCTCGCCATAACGGATTCCACGAAATTCGTGAACGCCGTCCCGCATCTCGCCGCGATAACTGCCGGAGGTTGTCTGCAAGACAGGGCTCGCAGTTTGAGCCTCGGCATAGACGGACGCAAAGAGCGGACCAGCGACGAGACCGCCCATAACATGACGTCGGTTCAGCATCACATCGCCCCCCAAATCCGTTCACCGGCGCACATCGAGCGAGCCTCCGCTTAGTGCGTCCTCTATGTCCTGCAGGCTGGCAATCAGGGCATCACCGGGAATGGCGTGCTTATAAACCGCCGCTGCCGTTGCAAAATCTATTCGCTCTTGTCGGGCCAGGCCGCGCAGATACGCAGACAGGTAGCCTGCAGCAAACGCGTCGCCACCGCCAATCCGGTCAACAATGCCCTGCATAGGCCAGACCGGTGACGTCCAATCTCCGTCCCGTGTGAAGAGTTCACCGCTCAGCTGCTGATCGTTGACACCGGTCTGATCGCGCCGTGTTGCCGCAATCGCCTTCAGGCCCGGCAAGGTCTCGAAGGCAAAGGCAATCGCGGTGCGCCGGTCCGGGAAATCCCGCTCAAAGATCAGGCCGAGATCCTTTTCGTTGATGAAGGCAATCGAACAAAGCCCGATCAGACGACGAAGGACGGAGGGTCCATCACCGGCCCAGTTTTCCCACAAGGCCTTGCGGTAATTGCCATCAAATGAAACGCCGATACCCAATTCATGCGCTGCGGCAGCCGCATCCCACGACGCCTTTGCCGACATTGCGCTGACAGCCGGAGTGATCCCGGAGAAGTGCAGCATATCCGCGCCCGCAAGCAGCGATGGCCAGTCATAGGACTCCGGATCACAGACCGCAAAAGCCGATCCCGCCCTGTCATAGACAATGCGAGACGGACGCTGAACTGCCCCCGTTTCGAGAAAATACAGTCCGAGCCGGTCGCCCTCGCGTCGGATCAGCCGACAATCAATGCCGCGCGCCATCAATGCCGCCATGGCGGTATCACCCAACGGATTGTCAGGGATAACGCTGATCATAGCAGCGTCGTGGCCAAAGCCGGCAAGAGCAGCCGCGACATTCGCCTCCGCGCCTGCCACTTGCATTTCCAAAGTCCGGGCTTGCTGCAAACGATCAAAGCCCGGCGGCTTAAGCCGCAACATCACCTCGCCAAAACACACAATCCGCTTGCGCATCATGTCGGCCTAACGCGCCAGCCAGCCACCATCCACCGGAACAATCGCCCCATGCAGATAATTCGCCGCAACAGAGGCCAGAAACACCGCCGTGCCACCCACATCCGAGGGCTCACCCCAGCGCCCAGCCGGGATACGCCCAAGGATCTCCGCCGATCTTTGCTCGTCGGCGCGCAATTGCATTGTATTGTCGGTCGCCATATAGCCGGGCGCGATCGCGTTGACATTGATGCCCTTGGCCGCCCATTCGTTCGCCAGAAGTTTTGTTATGCCAGCAATCGCGCTCTTCGACGCCGTATAGGATGGCACCCGGATGCCGCCCTGAAATGACAGCATGGAGGCAATGTTGATGATCTTCCCGCCGCCGTTTGCGATCATGTGACGACCCGCAGCCTGACACATGAAAAAGGCCGATTTGATGTTCACATTCATGACATCATCCCAGTCCTTCTCGGAGAAGTCGACCGAGTCCTCACGCCGGATCATGCCGGCATTGTTGACCAGAATATCAAGACCGCCGAGTCCGGATAAAGTCTCCGAAATGATGCGATCAATCGGTTCGACGGTCATGAGGTTGGCATTGATATCAATGAAGCGGCGGCCGAGCGCGCGCACTTTCTCGCCGGTTTCTTCCGCCGCAACGATGCCCGCAGCGGCAATATCAGCGCCCGCTTCTGCCAGAGAGAGTGCGATACCCTGCCCCAACCCCGTATTCGCCCCTGTGACCAGGGCAGTCTTGCCTTCAAGGCTGAAAATATTGCGGCTCATAAGTCACTCCCGGTGAACGCCCTGATCTATGGATTGTGCAAGGTCAGCGCACAGCAGCCTCAGGCGGCACGCACGCTTTTGATGTAATCGACGATGGCCGCATCCTTGGCGTTCGCGAAGAACAGGTCTTCGAAGCGCTCGCCCGCAATGGTCGCCTTGAGCAAATCCTGATCGACAGTTTGCAGGACGCTCACCATGTCACGCGTGGCTGCCGCTTTCATCGCACCGAAAATGCCACGGTTTCTCGCCATGATCGCTGCGCGCTCCTTCGGGTATCCGACGCCGCGCTCAACTTCGAACAGTTTGCGATAACAATCTTGCAGATTAAGCTCCGCCGCCCAGCCGAAACCTTTGGCGTAGGGCATGGAAATCGCGTTGCCATCGTTGATCTGTCCGAACAGAAAGGCATCCGTCGGGTCGATCACCAGACCGCAAACGACGCCGGGCATGGTGTTGCAGGCCAGCATGGAGCCCATACCGGTTCCGCATCCGGTGACGACGAAATCAGCCGCCTTCGAATTGATCAGAATGCCCGCCAGAAGCCCGTTCATGATATAGGTCAGGGGCGCATTATCGTCCGGCCCATACATGCCATAATGATGCACATTATGCCCGAGCGGGACAGCCACCTCCGACAGGGCGTCATGCACAATACCACTCTTTGCAGCCTGACTGTTTTCGATGATGAGCGCGATATTCATTGGCGAAGTCCTCTTATTGGTAACCGGTGTCATACCACCCGGCGAAGGGCTGTGCAAGGCATGCGGTCAGGGTTTTCAAACCTGTTTTGGGCGCGCGGTGGAATCGCGAATGATGATTTCCGGCTGAAAGCTTTTATTGCTCGGACTGTTCTGTCCATTCACGAGCTTCAGAATGGCGTCCGCCGCCTCCCGGCCCATGTCTCTGATCGGCAGGCGCACGGTCGTCAGACCGGGTGCAATGCGCGCCGCCATCGGCGTGTCATCAAAGCCGACAATCGACAGATCGCCCGGAATTGACAGCCCGGCATTGCGGGCGGCGGAATAGACCCCGATCGCCATCTCATCATTACCAGCGAAGATTGCGGTCGGTCGAACTGGCCCCGAAAGAAGCTGATTGGCCGCCCTTGCGCCCGTCTCATAGGTATAGCCGGCTTCGAAAGTCAGATCAGGCCGCAGGGAAATGCCGAATTCGGCGAGCCCCTCCTGGAAGCCAGACATCCGCTCATGTGATGAGCGGAACGAGTTCGGCCCGTGAATATGCGCCATCAGCGTGTGACCAAGGCTGGCAAGATGCCGCGCTGCCTGCGCCGCCCCCATCGCATCATGCGTGCGAACCATGACCTGCGGCGTATCGAGATCCAGCGAGGCGATGCGGATATAGTGACAGTCAAGCTCACGCAGCAGATCAGCGATGGCCTCGTCTTCCGACACGGATGGCGGCATGATGATCCCGCTCGGCCGATGGCTTTCGACGAACCGGCGCAGGCGCGTCAGGTGATCCGGCGCCGCCCGGTCGACCGGATGCAGGACGAGCTGATAATCTGTACCCTCGAACCGGTCGAGAATGCCCCGCTGCATGTTCACGACATATTGCGGGCTGGGATTGTCATAGGCGAGCCCGACGAGGAAAGACCGCCGCAGCGCCAGGGCCCGGGCCTGCGGGTCTGGATGATAGTCATGCTCAACCATGATCAACTTGATGTGCTTGCGGGTTTCCTCATTGACCAGAGGATGATCATTCAGCACACGCGACACAGTTTTCTTCGACACGCCCGCAAGACGGGCAATGTCGTTAATGGTGATCCGCCCGCGCTCATCGCCCTTTACGGGAACTGTTTTCTTGGATGCGGGGCCAGATGGTTCTGTCAAAATCTATCCTGAGGCTGAAGTGGCGAAGCGTGAACAGGCCCGATCAGGTGCCTCGCGATCCCTTGCCGCTATCCAAGGCTGAATCGGTCAACGGAGCAAGGGTGTCCGGCGCCCATTGATCCGCGTCGAAGGCGCGGGTGGTCGGGCTGACCGACGGATACCCGCCGACCTGTTCCTGACTGTCAATGATGCTGCCGCGACCTTCCGCAAGGTCGGCCAGCACGCGCACGTCATGCCCGTCACGATCCCATGGTCGCGCCCCGGCGTTTGCGAGCAGGTAAGGTTCAAGCGCTGTTGCCGGAAGGACCGTCAGACCCGGCCAATCATGCTGGGCCGTTGCCGCCGTCAGAAAGGCGGCCGCATTGCTCGTATAGCGTCCGAGGGTCGGCGTTTCGGCGCCCCAACGGTCGAAAGCAAGATTGGAATCGAGATACAGCGACAGATCACCCGTGCCGCCAATCATCACCAGCGGCAATCCCGGCGGGGTCGACGGACCCGCTTTCAGAACATTGGCGATGACATCCATACGACCTGTTTCCGGTGGCACATCGCCCCACTCAAGCCCTTGCAGATTGTACTGGATCGCACGCTGGCCCGGATTGTAGATGTAGTTGTTCACGATGGATCCGCGCACACCGCCCTTGAACAAGGGGCTGCGCTCATAGTTCGAGCTGTAAATATTGGCATAGATCAGGATATCGCTGACATTATCATGGATCAGCGAGCCTTTTGAGTGCTCCCCCTTGGCGTGGGTGGAATGCGCCAGCCCTTCGGAAATGATATTGTTCGAGAACAGGATGCGGTGGGACGTGCCATTGCGCCATTCATCCGGCGTTTCCCCGGTGAAACGCGGGCCGGACGCGGACAGATTCTCATCAGTGGCCCAACTCAGCGAGCAATGGTCAACGATAACATTGAACGCTCCGATCGTCGTGATCGAGTCAATATCCCGTCCGGACATTGGTGCCTCGTTCAAATCGCCCGGACGAATTCGCAGGTGCTGAATGATCACGTCATGGCCGCGAATGATCAGCCCGCCGCGAATGATGGTGATGCCGGGCGACGGCGCTGTTTGTCCTGCAACGGTCACAAAAGGCTCTGCAATTTCAATATTGTCGCCGCCCAGATCGATCACACCGGCAACCTCGAACACGATGATGCGCGGGCCGCTCGCTGACAAGGCATCTCGCAGACTGCCCGGACCGGCCGACGCAAGACTGGTCACACGAACAATCTCGCCGCCTTTGCCGCCCGCGGTGAATGCGGATGCAACCGATGGCAGGCCATAGGCCCAATCGGACGCAGGATAAGCGAGGTCACTGCCTGGCTGCTCACTCGAAGCGCGCTCCGGCCCGGGCGCCGATGATTGCGATCCGGCGCAGGCCGGCAGCCAAACGGCGGCAATGAGAGCGATGGCGAAATTGGGCAAGCGCATGGGTGTCTTCCTCCCTCATCGTCCGGGAACTGGCCGAAACCCGCTGGCTTGTTTTCGGGGCTTGGCGATACCAGACTATATGTGTAATAGCTATGACACCGGTTTCCTAAGCCGTCCAGTCTCATTGTCGCAAGGATTGTCCGAATGTCTTCCAGTCAAGCCCCAGTCCGATCCGACCATGCGATTGCGGCGGCTTTCGTGGCTGCTCGCAAGAGTGCTGGACACATCGCCACCTACCCAGGTCCGTTGCCGCAAGACCTGTCGACCGCCTATGGCATTCAGGACCAGTCCATCGCTCTCTGGCAAGAAGATATCGTGGGTTGGAAAGTTGGCGGCATCAACGGACATTGGGTCACCAAATTCGGGACAAACCGCCTCATCGGCCCCGTCTTTGCGCGCAACCGGCATCAGGACAACGGACTGACCCGCGAGATGCCGGTCTTTGCGCGGGGCTTCGCCGCTTTCGAGGGCGAGGTTACCGCCGTGCTCGGTTACGATGTACCGGCAGGCCAAACCACTTTTACAACGCAGGATGCACTGGACCTGATCGGATCGCTCAATCTCGGCGTCGAGATTGCGAGCAGTCCGTTTCCCGAAATCAACGAGCATGGCCCATTGGTCACGATCACCGATTTCGGCAACAATAACGGGCTGATCCTCGGTGAGGAAATCCCGGACTGGACGTCACTCGACCTCGCATCGTGGACATTCGAAACGTTGATCAATGGCGTTTCAGTTGGCAAATCGGTCCCGACGGGACTGCCTGGCGGGCCGCTCGAATCGGTCCGGTTTGCGCTTGAAAATACCAGCCGGCGCGGTTTTTCTCTGGCGAAGGGAACCTGTATTCTGACTGGCGCGGTCACCGGCGTCCATCAGGGGCAGGTCGGCGATGAAGCTGTTTTCCTATGCAAGGGCACAGCGCCTGTCCGTTGCCGTCTCGTCGCAGCGCGCGGCGCGTAAGCTGATGCGAGCAGGCCCCTGCCCTTTGCTGATCGGCGCCGCTGCTCTCATCCTTTCTGCCTGTGCCACGCCGCCGTCCACCCAAGGCCCTGACAGCCTGACGGGCCGGATATTCATCGCGGGCGATAGCACGGCCGCCGACTATCCCGCCGAGCGAGCCCCGCAAATTGGCTGGGGGCAGACTTTACGCTATTTCGTGACAGAACCGTCCTTCATCCAGAACCGCGCCGTCAACGGCCGCAGCACGCGCAGCTTTCTGGACGAGGGCAAGTGGGAGGCCCTGCTGTCAGAAATCGGGCCGGGCGATACGGTGCTGATCAGCTTCGGGCATAATGACGCCCGTGATGATGACCCGCGCCGCTTTACAGATGCCGAGACCGAGTTTCGTTCCAATCTCGAGCGATTTGCCGGGGATGTGCGACAAAAGGGTGCTTTCGCCGTCATTCTGTCACCCGCCGCGCGTCGTCTGTGGGAAGGCCCTGCCATGGTCGAGACACACGGGCTCTATCGCAAGGGCGCAGCCGAAGCAGCAGCAGCGGCCGGCGCGCGCTACATCGACCTTTCGCTTCTGTCGCTGACCTATTTCGAGACCATCGGGCGGGAGGAAACGAAGCTGGATTATCTATGGCTCGCGCCCGACCCGGCCCATGCCCGCTTTCCTGACGGTGTGGAAGACAATACACACTTCACCGAACTTGGGGCCTGCGGCCTTGCCATGATTATTGCAGAGCAACTCGCTCGCGATAAACGGCTTGCACCGGTTTTCCAGACCGGCCAGCCTTTGCAACAGGCCGAAGCGACCGGCATACGCCCCGGCATTGTAGAGGCTTGCGCCGCCGCAGTCAGTGCAAGCCGCTGATCAGGCCAGCCTGCTCAAAGTCCCCTGCTCCCCCCGTGCTCGAAACCCTGTGACCGAAACCGTGCGCAAGCGCGACCGTTGTCCTGATCGGGCAGTAACGCCCTGAAAACGAACCGAAAAATAAAAAGGCCCGGCACCAGGGGGAATTGGTGCCGGGCCGATCCAGTTTTCCCGACTATGCGGGAAGACCGGCTTAGTATTTCCAGCGAACGCCGAAGAGCAGTTCGGTGCCGGTGTGATGATAGACGTTCACCAGATCCGCCGCATCGAAGATCTGCTGCTCGAACTCATCCGTCAGATTGATGGCTTCGAATGTCAGATCAATCTGATCATTCAGCCTGTAGGACGACGCGAAGTCGATGTTCAGCGTGGAGGCCACCCCTTGCTCATTGCGACCCTGCGCCGCCCCGGTCGATGCCGGTGCAGTCGTCTGGTACGCATCACGGTAAGCCGCTGATACCCGCGCCGAGAACTTGTCATTCTCGTAGTAAAGCGTCGCGTTGTAGGCGTTCGGCGAGAAGCCAAGGATTTCATCGGACTCCACATAGGTGAAGTTGCCCTGGAAGCCGAAATCCGACCAGAAGCCCGGCAGGAAGGTGAATGGCTGCTGATAGGCGACCTCGAACCCTTGCAGGCTCGCGCTGCCGCCATTGCTCACCTGATTGATCTCGACCAGCGGATCACCGCCAGCAGCAATCAGGTTGAAAAGCGGGCTTGAAGCCGGCGGCAGGGTCGATGGCAGACCTGACTGGCTGTAAGGGACCTCAACCAATTGCGACCGCGTGAAGAAGCTTTCGACATCCTTGTAGAATGCACTGACCGCGAACAGGGCTTCGTCGTCAAAATACCACTCAAACGACACGTCATACGTATTCGCCCGGAACGGGTCGAGGCCCGGATTGCCCGAATTGTACCGGAATGCAGGCCCGTTGAAACTGTCCAACGCGCCGCCCGGCGTGAGATTTCCGAGTGACGGGCGAGCCATGACCTTTGCCGCGCCAAAGCGCACGAGAATGTCTTCGCGCACTTCGAGAGTCAGGTTCAGTGCGGGAAGGATATCTTCGTAGCTGCGCTCGACCGTGACCTCAGTTCCGCTCACATTGCCGCGAGCGGTCGTGGTGGTTTGCACATAGCGCACACCCACATTGCCGCGAACCGGCATCGAGCCCCATTGGGTTTCGAAATCCGCCTGGACAAAGGCGCCAAGGTCTTCTTCCTGGACCCCGCGAGTGTTGCCCGCCTGAACCACGCCGGCAATATCGTAGACGCCGATCAGCCCAGCAGCAGCGCCGACGTTCGGCGCAATCCAGTTGCGATCCACACCCGCCGGCGCATCAAGACCCCTGCCGAATCCGGTCACGTTGGCCAGAATGGCCGCCGTGATTGGCAGACCGGTCGCCCCCGCCGGACACGTCACGTCCGGAAGATTGCAAACCAGCGAACCAAAGGTCGACTCGCGTCGTGATTCGGTGGTGTCGAACTCGAACTTCTTGAAGCTGACGCCGCCCGACAGCACAAACATATCGTTCAGATCATACTCGACCGATCCGGCAATCGTCTCGAACGAGTTATTCACGGATTGAGGGCGGTCGCGGAACTCGGTGAAGGCAAATTGCGACGGGTCGGTCACGTCCAGAGAGCCGAAGTCGATTGATGGCGTATTTCCATTCCCGCGGAAGTCGTAATTGTAGCCCGTGACCGTCCCCACCGCGTCAAAAAAGATCGTGGTCTGGACCGGATTGTCGAATTCCGAATCGACCGTGCCGACGACGAAATTGCCGCGCAGACGATCGGAGAATTCATGATCGACATTGACGGTGAGTTGCGTGAAATCAGTGGTCAACTCATCGAACCGGGCTTCGGCGCGGATCGGGTGCGTTCCGTTCGACAGTTGGCTGATCGTCAACGTGGCCGAGTCGATGATGTTGCGGCTCGGATCGATGGTGAAGTTTGACAGATCGACATTGCCTTGCTGACTGCGCAGGAAGACTTCGAGGTAATTCTCAGTCCGCGTCGCATCGAACCGGGAATAGAGCGCATCGACCGAAATCGTTGTGCTTTCAGCCGGGCGGAATTGCAGCCCGCCGGTGATGCCGATCCGCTCTTGCTCGTTCGCCAAGCGTCCATAGCGCGGGATGCGCGGATGATAGACGAGCGAACTGCTATTCACCGATGCGCAATCGGGCCCGGCCGGGCAGGCAGAACCATTTACCGACCGGAAGTTGCCGTCATCCCAGCGGACGGTCGAAAAGCCTTCTTCGAGGATGGTGCGGTCAGTGTAGGCAAGCGAAACGAGAACCCCGAAGGTTTCCGACTCATTGGTAAAGGACATAAGCCCGGCAAAACGCGGACTGGCCTCTTCCGACAGCGTGTTCCAGCCAATTTGGGCCGACGTCGCCGCGGTGAAGCCCGCGCCATAGTCGAAAGGCTGCGCCGTCTTGAGGTCTACCGTCGCTCCAAGTGACCCCTCTTCCAGAGACGCTGACGAGGTTTTGGTCACGCGGATCTCGTTGAACAGATCAGACGCGAATGTGTTGAAGTCGAAACCCCGGCCGCGATTTGATCCGCCCGATGAATCCGAGGCGCCGGTTGTGGAAAGCGCTTCCATGCCGTTGATCCGGACGCGGGTGAAATCAGCCCCGAGGCCGCGCACTGTGATCTGGCGGCCTTCGCCTGCAACGCGGTTGATCGAGATGCCCGGAATACGCTGGATCGATTCAGCGAGGTTCAGGTCCGGGAACGAGGCGATATCCTCTGCGACGATGGCGTCGACAACGCCGGTCGCTTCGCGCTTGACGTCAAGCGCTTCGGCGAGCGAACCCCGGAAACCGGTTACCACAACGGTATCAAGTGTCCTGTCGGCCTCCGCTGGAGCTGTCTCCTGAGCAAATGCACTTGTTGCGCCGATTCCAAGCGCCAGAACTGAAGCACTAATCATAGTGCGGCTAATCCACTTATGGGCCATGAGGTCCTCCCTGAAACTTATCATACACCGAGCTTATGACACCGGTTACCTCAATAAGTAGCACAGAAGAATGTGACACACAAGTAAGGACGAACTATCGAGCGCCGGACTGTGGCTCAAGCGCAACTATTTGCGCCAGGCCCTGCCGCAGCCCGCGAAAATGCGGGTTTGCCATGGGCCGACCAACGAACAACCGATGTCACCGCGCAATACCTGCCGGACGCAACGCCATGACAAAAAGATCAGAGCTCGCGAGTCCGCCACCAGAACCCCGCCTGCTTTGCCCGGCGGCGCCAATGGAGGGATTCGAGCATGGCGTCGATGCCGAGCCATTGATAGACCACGGTTTGTGCGACGCAGATTGAGTATTCGATCGCGAAAACAACGTCTTCCGGGCTTATGACGAACTGGCTGACCATTGCGGGATTGTGGCCGGTGGCGAGGATGGGCGCGGGCCGGTCTCCCGGTTTGCGCGCCGGAGCAGTCTGCTAGCGGCTTGGCCACGATATCGCGGATGCCTGGGCAAAGGTGACGAGCCTCGACCGGTTCGACCTCGGATAAACATACAAGCCTGAGGGCTGCAGGGGCGAAGTTCCAGCCCGTTCCCCGGCCCGCTCAAACACAGCTTTCGCCATTCGGCTCAGGGCATCGGCCATGTGTGCTCAACAAAGATCGAGACACCGATCAGGATCAGAACCAGTCCGCCGACGATCTCGGCACGGTGCCCGAACCTGGCGCCGAGGGAAGGCCCTATGAGGTATCCGGTCGTGCTGGCGACAAAGCTCGCCGCGCCAATCGCCAACGCAGCCAGCGGGCCGGTTCCCGAAAGGGCCAGCGCCACACCGACGGTCGCCGAATCGACGCTGGTGCCAAGTGCGATGAGGACAGTGCCCAGCAAGCTCCCGCGACCGTCTGGAGCTTTCCCTTCATCCGTGCCCAGTCCTTCCCGGATCATCCGCGCGCCAATGAAACCGAGGAGGATCAGCGCAATCCAGTGATCAAAGGTCGCAATGGCGCCGGCGAACACCGCGCCGAGCGCCCAGCCCGCAAGACACATCAGGCCTTCCATACCGCCGAAAATGGCCCCCGAGGCAAGCGCACTCCGGACCTGCCTGTTACGCTCGCGCGCGCCGCGGGCGAGAGACGCGGCAAAGGCATCCGTCGAAAGGCTCAGGCTCAGCAGGAACAGCGTGACAAATGAAGGCATGCGAACGTGGTAGCCCGTTTGAGGCGACCCAGGAACCAGATCTGCGCATTGAGGCGGCCTGACGCTCCATCCTCCGCCAGGCTACAGCAAGTCCTCCAGGAAGAAAGCTGACAGTTCGCTGCGGCTATTGACGCCGCCCTTGCGATAGAGCGCCCGCGCCTGTTCGCGCACCGTCCGCTCGCTGGTCCCGCGCACCTGCGCAATCTCCTGATGGCTGAGGCCCTTCAGCAACAGCAAGCCGATCTCTGTTTCAGCCTCGGTCAGGCGCCAGGCCGCAAACTGGGCCCTGATCGCG
Source organism: Hyphomonadaceae bacterium (assembly GCA_041736285.1). Classification (GTDB taxonomy): domain Bacteria; phylum Pseudomonadota; class Alphaproteobacteria; order Caulobacterales; family Hyphomonadaceae; genus JBGSUF01. The sequence continues at coordinate 25,685 of JBGSUF010000180.1, forward strand.
GCGCTCAGTCCCTGAATGACAGCGTGGTGTTCGGCCTGCCAGCGTGCAGCATCCTCGCGCGCCAGCGCCAGATCGCCCGATACACGCCTGAACCGCCTCAGCATGAAGACCATGCCAGCGAGCGCAGTCAGAAGCACACTCCCCTCAAGCACAAGGTGGAGAAAACCCACCCCGTCCTGGCTGTCGAGCACAAGGTCAAGGCCGATCACCAGGGCGATCAGCCCGAATATGATGGCCGACAGGTTCAGCCGCATCTTCTCGTCTGCGTCATCCGACATATCCCGCCCTCATGATGCACATCAGCGTCCACACCCGTCATCTGACGTATTTCGCGAGATCGTCGCCGGTGTCACGACACGGACGACGCTTTCAGGAGTTTCCCCGATGAACGAAGACACATCAAGAACCGTTAGCGTCTGGGATCCGGTTGTTCGGCTCGGACACTGGATCATCGTCGTGGGATTCTTCACCGCCTATCTGAGCGGCGACGAGCTTCTGGGCGTGCACGTATGGGCCGGCTACACAGTCGCTGCGGTCGTCCTCATTCGCGTGATCTGGGGGTTTGTCGGCACGAAAAACGCGCGCTTTGCCGCCTTCGTCCGAGGTCCGGTCACCGTGATTGCGGACATTAAGGGCCTCGTCACGGGAAAGGCCAAACGCCATCTCGGGCACAATCCCGCAGGGTCTGCCATGATCATCGCCCTGCTCATCGCCCTGACGGGAACGACTGCATCAGGCATGGCCCTGTATGCGGCAGAGGATGGCCGCGGGCCGCTTGCCGGCGTCTTTGCCTCACAATCCTCGGCCCAGACGGCTGAGCCGCGCGTCGCTGAGGTCCGGAGCAACCGCGATAGCGACGATGACGACGATGAGCGCGACGAAGGCCGCGAAGGCAGCAATCAGGGCGAGTTCATGGAAGCGCTCCATTCCGCCTTCACCTACCTGACGCTCGCACTCATCGCGCTGCATATTCTGGGCGTCATCGCGTCGAGCTTCGCACATCGCGAAAACCTCGTCAGCGCCATGATCACCGGCCGCAAGCGTAAACCTGACTGAATCTCGACCGATAAAGCGGATTCCTTTCACCCGGCCCGACATCTTCAACCATCGTATCCCGGCGCCCGGCGCGCCCCAAAGCCGCGGCGATCTTTTGGGGCGCGATTTGTGATTGGACCCAGTCCTCTGACCGGCGGAACAGGGCGAACACCTTCAGGACGCCGCTCATGAACGGGCTGTTCGCCCAATCAAATGCTGCCGGCCGCGCCCAATATTCGCCCGGCGTGATCTGAATGACATGTCGCATGGTCGCTCAGGGATTCGATCACTTTGCAGTTTTCAACGCGGCCTCCATCGCAAGATTGCACGATGCGGCTCAGTTCCTGTTCAAGGGAGGCCAGCTGGCGAAGGCGACTGCGGACGTCCTGCAGGTGGGTGCGCGCAATGGCGTCGATCGCGGTGCACGCCCGGGACGGCTCATCCTGCAGTCCCAGAAGGTCTCGAATAGCGTTCATCGGCATGCCAAGATCGCGCGCATGACGGATGAAATTCAGCCGGTCAACGTCGTGATTTGCGTAAATGCGCTGACCGCTTTCGGTCCGGTCCGGCGTCCGAAGAAAGCCGATCGATTCGTAGTATCTGATGGTCGTCACCTTGACGCCGGTCTGGCGTGACAAAACCCCAATCGTTCTCTTGGAAGGCATCGAAATACCCCTTGCCTCTACAGCCACTGTAGATGTTATCGCGGCGTTCTCACAATTCAATGAAGAGAACGCAGCCATGCTCCAAAACCTCGATTCATCGACACTTCCTGTCGTTCTGATGGTCGCAAACGGCCTTCTCGCTATCCCCTTCGGATTCCTCGCCAGCCGTTCGTTTCGGATCCGGGGAAAGCTGTCACCCGCATTGGCCGTGTGGTCCGGCGTCGCGATGCATGGCCATGCGCTCATGACATTTGCCGTCGCGTGGCTTGATCGCGGGTCCATCTACTCGCCGCATTGGCTGAGCGTCGTCCCGGGCGCTCTGACGTTTCTCGGCGGCGGCTATATTATCTGGCTCGGGAGAAAGGCCTACGGCGATCAGGCGCGCGTTTACGGGCTGAAAGAAGACGAACTTGTTGTTTCGGGCATATACCGCCGCTCACGCAATCCACAGTATTTCGGGTATGGCCTCATGTTTCTCGGCGCGGCTGTCGCGTCCGGTTCTGCCTTGTCATTTGTGTTCCTCGGTGTGTTTTCCGCCATGATCCATGCCGGCGTCACGCTGATCGAAGAACCCCATCTGGAGCGCGTATTCGGCGCCAGTTATGGCGAATACAAGCAGCAGGTTCAGCGGTATTTCGGATAGAGCGCCGCCCGATGCCCACGCGACCCAAACGGCTCGGTCATCCGCCTGACAGGAAGACTGCACCGTCAGGCGACATCCGGCTGATCGAAGGCCCCGGCCTCGGCCCCGTCAGTGTCTTCAGGGAGACCTTGGCGAACCGGCGCCAAGATGCGGGAGAACTGGCCCCCGAACGCCGCGCTGGAGCAAAAAACGGCCGGCATCGGGCATTGCATCTGCACGATGCGGACGACCACGCCTGCGACATGGTCGCCGTCCATCGCTTCAGCAAAGTAGGGCCGCTGAAGACCTCGATACCCGCCTCGCCTGGATGAGCCTGCGCGAACCGCTGAACCTATGCCGATGCCAGAGAGGCAATCGCCATACAGGCGGCCATCAGCGGTTCGCTGCTCCTGCGACGGCTCAGTCGATGCGGCGCCAGGTTTCGGTTTCACACAAAATGCCGGCAAAGCAGAACTTGACGGTCGCGTCGCCGGCGCTTTTCAGCTTGAGCGTCACACCGCCCGAGATCGAGCCGTCGGAAAACTTGCCGCGCCAGATGTTCCGTTTGAACTCCACATCCCTCAGGACACGGTGACCTGGTGGGTTGGCTTCTGCAGCCGCGCGCCTGTCCTCGACAATTGTTCCGCAGACCGTCGCAGCATTTGGCATGCACGGCTCGATCCGGACGGTCACGAGGCCGTCTTCGCTGCGCCAGTCGCCACCCGGAAACGCTTCCTGCGCTGCGGCTGGCATCACAGCCACCAAGGCGACGACGAGCAGATTGAGAGATTTCATGTCAGACTTCCTTGTTGGTTGATTGAAGGCAGGCCCTGGAGACAACACTGTTCTTCCTCCCATGCCGGAGGCGGCTGGACGCCAGAAATGATCGACACAACGCATGTTGCTCGTTGGGGGTCAGTTCGGTGCCGGCCTGAGCGAACCGAACCGGTGCGAGAAAGACAGCGTCGAAATTGCCGAGCAGATTCTGGTCGGCTGACACTCGCCGCTTCGCGACATAGCGTGTTTCGTCGCCGAGAGCATCGTGACGAGGCAGTATCGCTGAGCGCGGCGGCCCGCTTGCGCAGGGAGACGCCAGAACTCCCGGGGCAAGGACGAGAGAGGCGGCGGATATGGACACGTGAACGGACCTCCTTTCGTCGAAGAAGAGCCCGCCTTTGTCGAGACTGTGTGGAGACAACTCGCAGACGCCATGCAGCTGGCCTCAGGTCGCCGGAAAGGTAAGCTCCGCGCACAAACCAGAGTCCGGGCCAGACTTGAGCGCGGCTCTTCCGCCATGCGCCTGCACGATCGCCTGAACAATGCTCAGCCCAAGACCTGAGCCGCCACCGGACCTTGACCGCGACGTGTCAGCTCGCCAGAACCGCTCAAAGGGCCTCGCGTTATCCGAGCGCTCGACCCCAGGCCCGCGATCAAGAACCCGCATCACCGCCTGTCCAGAAGCAGGGGAATGCGCCGTCTCAATCCGGAGCCAAGCGCCAGCGGCGGCGTGCCGTCGCACATTCTCGATCAACGCGGTCAGCGCTTGTGCGACGCGGTCTGCATCCGCCCGGAGCGGCGCAGGCGCGAGCGACAGCTCGATCCTGAAACCATCCGCTGTCAGGCTGGGCCTGAGACCATCGATGACCGCCTGGGCGATGTCGGCAAGGTCTGCGGATTGCCGGTCGACAACCAGAGCGCCGCTTGAGGCCAGCGTCAGCGTGCGCAGATCGTCGACGAGGCGTCCCAGTCCCTCGATCTGGCGCATCAGGCGCTCAAGATGGGCTGTATCGGCGACGAATACCCCGTCGATCGCGCCCTGCACATAGCCCTGCAAGACGGTCAGCGGCGTGCGCAGCTCATGAGCGATCGCAGCCGCATTGAAACGCACATCTGCGTCGGCTTTCTCCAGGGCGGCAGCCAGACTGTTGAAGCTTGCGATCAGACTTGCGATCTCGGCCGGGGCGCCGGGCTCTTCTGCCAAGAGTAGTTTGAAGTCGCCGCTCGCGATCTTTCCCGCTGCCCCGGCCACTCGGGAAATGGGCGCCGCAATCGATCCAGCGAGCGCTGCTCCAACGGCAGCACCCAGAAGCAGCGCAAAAACCGACAGGCCCGCCAGCAACAGATTCTCACCGCGAGATGATACGTTCATCACGCTGCGTGTTGACTGAGCGAAAGCCTCCACATCCGCCGGAGCTGGCACCTCGCCGCGCTCGAAGGCGGCGATGGCGCGCCGCGCGCCGGGGGAAATCAGCTCAGGCTGACGTCCGACATCATAGATGCCGTAGAGCGCGATGCCGCCAGCGATGACAACAATCCCGGTCAGGATAACAGCCGAAATCGCAAGGCTGATCCGGCCCGCCAGCTTGCGCGGCCACGGCCACCGGCTCATTCGGCGGGTGCCAGTCGGTAGCCGACACCCCGGATCCCGGGGAGCCATCCCGCCACGCCTGCCCCTTCAAGTTTCCGGCGAAGATTGCTGACATGACTGTCCACGGTTCGCTCCAGCGCATCACTCTCCGGCAAGCAGGCATCAAGCAGCTCGGCGCGCGTGAAGACGCGCTGCGGCGCGCGGATCATGTGGGCGAGGAGCCGGAACTCGCTGAGCGTCAGCGCGAGAACCTGCGATCCGCCATCACTGTCGACCCGCGCGACGTGGGCCTCCAGATCCATGTCGAGCGCACCATGGGCGAGGCGCTGGGGACGGCCTGCGCCAGCCACACGCCGGAGCACGGCTTTGCTGCGGGCCACCACTTCGGCCGGATTGAAAGGCTTTACGATATAGTCATCGGCGCCGATCCGCAGCGCCATCAACTTGTCGATGTCATCGGCCATTGCCGTGATGAAAATCACGGGGGTCTCGCCGCGTCGGCGCAGCTCGGCGAGAACTTCGAAGCCATCGCGTTTGGGTAGGTTGACATCAAGCAGGACAAGATCCGGCTTGAGCGCAAGGTGATGCGCGAGGGCTGTCTCACCGTCGCCTGCGCGGACTGTCCGGAATCCGTCGCGTTCGAGATATGCCTCAATGATCCGCGCGATGTCGGGCTCATCTTCAACGATCAGGACGAGAGCGGCTCCACTCATTCGATCACATAACTCATTTCCCATGAAGATTTCATGGAGATTGCGTCAAGGTACCACCCGGGGACCTGGACCACCCGACCTTGCCCCCTCACCCCTCATTCCCGCCCGCCGGGGGTGATCCGATGTCGAACAAGAGGTCGAATGACCGGCGTTGGCGAGACCCGGACCGTCGCAGAACCTAGATCAAGCGACCGCAGTTGGCCCGAATTTGACGTTGGGGGCTACTTTCGCGAGTCGTTTAAGTCTCCCCATAGCGGTTGCTCAGGCATCGGCAGGCGTTCGCCAAATTTGCATCGGGTCGCCCGGCCTGAGTGGCTCAGGTGAGGCGTCACGGGCCGTGAAACCAACGCCGGGCGAGCAGTTGCATTCAGAACCGGACGGTACGGTCTGAGGCTCTTTGCCAACGACCTCGCCAAACCCCAATTGGGCCCGTAAAGCTGAATTCAAAGCATATCGATACTGCGCAACCAGCCAACAGCCTCGATCGGCCATTCTGTCGTGATCGGATCGGATGTGGGTCGAAGGCCGAAGGCGTGGCAGCCGGTGGCGTAGAAGCGCATGTCGACGGGAACGCCGACCTCATCCAGCGCGAGGCCATAGGCGATTGAATGACGAACGTCGTTCGCGGAGTCGTTCATGGCGTGGATCAGCAGTGTCGGCGGCGCCTCTGCGCTGGCTTTCACCCATGGACCGAGGCTCAGATCCATGCCCGGATTCCGCTTTGCAAGCGACCGTCCGAGATACATGATAATCGCATAGTTCGGCCGCCAGGACTGCGCGTCCGCAGCATCGACCGGCGCATAGGCGGACCTTTCCGCATTGCTGAGCGCTGTTGCAAGGTGCGCACCCGCTGAAAAGCCAATGACGCCAATCTTATCGGGGTCGATATCATAGGATGCCGATCTGTCCCGGAGCAGGCTCATGGCGCGCTGAGCGTCTTCAAGAGCGAAGAGCCGTTCCGGCGGTATACCGACCCCGTTCTCTCGTCGCCAGACTTGCGGCGCCCGGTACTTCAACACGATGCAAGTGACGCCGTGCTCCGTAATCCAGTCACAGATCTCGGTCCCTTCAAGATCCATGGCCACAGCGGCATATCCGCCGCCGGGAAGAACCAGCATGGCCGCGCCGGTGTTCTCGCCCTTCGGCTTGTAGATCGTCATGGTCGGGCGCGAGATATATGTCGCCCAGTTCCAGGTGCGCCCGGCGACAAGCGGCGATCCGCTGCCGATCATTTCAGGGTTGCCGTCATAGTCGGGCAGATCGAGTTCGAACTCATCGGGCCAGAGCGCAATCTGCTCACCCCCCGCTCCCGGTTGCCAGATCGTATTTGGGATTTCGACCTTCTCCACGACCGTTCCTGTACAATTGTCGGCGGTCTCCTGACCTGCGGCGCCGGTAGCGCCAGTGAGTATTATTCCCGCCGCGGACAACGCTTTGATCAATGAAAACCGGCCAGGGCCTTTGTAGTGGGGCTCGGTCCCTTGCTCGGCCTCTTTGACGGCATGGCGCGACATCGACCGGGGCAGCGCTGCGACGGAGAGTAGATATCCGATAATCGCGCTGCTGCCATAGCCAACCACCGGTGTCGGATAATTTCCGAGTGCAGCGGCCAACATGACGGTGAGCCAGACCGCGCCAAAGACAATGGCTGTGGAGCGCTCAGCGCCGGCGGTCCGCCATCCCAAAACGGCCGGAAGCAGGAGGATGGCCGAGCCGAGGAACACCGCCGCGCCTGCGAGAAAGCCGACGTCGAATGCCGCATAGTAAACCTGATCAACAAACGGCACAGCGGGAAGCGCGTCGGGTCGGATTAATGTAAAGACTAAGGCCGTCGCGGCACCGAGAAGCGCGATGCCAGTAAGACGGTCAAGCCTGTGCACGGCGAGCGCCGCCATCCCTGCGGCCAGCACACCGGCCATGGCGCGGTCGGGCTGCGACGCAAGCGCGAGGGCCGCGATCAGCACGCCGATGGTCGCAACAAATGTGCGCGTGCGGACAAATCCGATAATGATCGCAGGGAGGAGCAACAGGCTTGTCTGGACAAAAAGAGGGCCGACGGAGACCCATCGCGTTGCGCCTTCGACGGAACGACCAAACATTGACGTCGCAAGCAGAAGGACCGCGAGAAAGAGAATGCCAAAACCCGTCCAGCGCGTGGAATATAGCGAAGCCCGGGCCGATACAGCCAGCAAAACAAGACCGGTGACCAGCGCGCCAAAATTCATGGCGAGATAAAGTGGGGGCGCGCCGCCAGCGGCCATATAAATCAGCCCCAGAACCGTGGCGGCGATCGCGCAGAGCGCGCCGACCATGATTGGCTGCTGCAGGCGGTCAAATAAAGTCCTCATGGTTTTTGTGTCTCCGGCTGGCTCATCTTGTCCGAATATTGCGCCCATTATCGTGTGCGCGCGCGCAATCAGGGCACGCGGCAGCAGACCGAAAAAGCCCGCCAGCGCGAACCCGAACGCCTCGCCATCTTCTGGGATCGAGGCGATCTCGGCGCGCAGGGCATCCGACCAGTGGGCAAGCCTGTTCGGCAAAATTGCGCGCAGCAGTTTGCAGAGCCGACCGGTGATTAAACGACGCACGCCATCGCTCATGCGGTTGCATTCCTGGGCGCGCCTGCCGTCCGGCGAACGAGTTCAGGCGGATTTTGCCTGGCAAGGGCGACACCGCTCGCCGTCAAGCGATAAGCGTGGCGCGGCGGCCGCCCGCCGTCCGCTGGCGGTTGCCACTCCGATTCAAGATAGCCGTCGGATTCTAGCCGGATGAGCAGCGGATAAAGGGTGCCGGATTTCACGCCCGTGAGGCGGCAGAGTTCGTAGCCATGTGACCAGTCGCCCCGCGCATCGAGAAGGGCGGCGAGGACTTTCCGGGCGTGGTCAGACAGACGGCGTGATCGCTTCATACTCCATAAATCTACCTAGGTTGATTTAAAGCCAACATGGCGAGCGTCCTTTCCTCACCCCAAAGCACTCACCGAAATGATTCAAGCCTGTGTCCTGGATCGGCGATCTCCCGCCTGGTGGCGGTAGGGCCGTCGGACGGCACGATTGGATCGACTCTGCCAGTCCCTGAATTTGACGGTGGGAGCCAACCAAGTTCATTCCAATCTCTAGGGATTACCGAAGCAGATTCGGATTTGGTGTGTGTGGCAGAGAACCGTGGCGCCGGTAAAATTCAACCACGCGGTCACCCAGTTCATCATACGGTTCATTTTCCAACAGCGGCTTTTTGAAGTTTCTAAGCCGACGCAGAATAAAATCCGATCTGGCTATGATGGCGGTTGAATAGGTCGAGCGATCAAGCAGTCTTTGTTCTAGGGTCCGGACCCATAAGCCGGATTCCTGATCAGCCCGGATTATGATTCACTGCTTCCGTTTCAGGAGGCGCATGACAATGTCTGATTTCTTTTGGTTTTCTGATGAACAATGGGCGCGGATCGAACCGCTGTTGCCAA